>CALKAH010000107.1 GCA_937983315.1 uncultured Acholeplasmataceae bacterium
GTTGTTTTTCCTTCTCCCGCTGGAGTTGGGTTGATTGCTGTCACAAGAATAAGTTTGCCATCCTTCTTGTTTTCCAAACGTTTCAATACTTTTAAGTCAATTTTGGCTTTATCAAAACCATAGGGTATGCATTCTTCTTGAGCCACACCCATCTTCTCACATAACGATATGATTTTTTCCATGTTCTTCTCCCTTTACAATAAAAAAGTACCTCGTTAAAGATACTTTTATTATATCATACTTGTTCATTTCATGAAGCGGTAATCACGCTTCAAGATATGTTCAGCACGCATGACTTCTTCTTTTGTTGGCTCTTTTGTTGTCTCTAAAGGATAATCTTGACCAAGCTGTTTCCATTTGTGAATGCCTGCACGATGATAGGGTAAAACATCAATTCCAACCACATTGGATAGACCATCTAAAAAGGTTCTAAGGGCGATCAAATCGTCTTCTCCATCTGTTAATCCTGGTACTAAAACATAACGAATGACAGTTTTGATGTGATTGAGATCTAAGAATCGAGCAAACGCTAAAACTTGTTCATTGCGAGATCCAGTCAATGCTTGATGTTTGATTGGATCGATTTGTTTGATATCGAGCAGTACCAAATCTGTATATTCAATCAGTTCAGCATAGCGTTCATCGCGCGGATTGTATAAAGCAGCTGATGTATCTAAGCACGTATGAATACCTTGGTCTTTGGCTGCATGAAATAAATCGATTAAAAAACGTAATTGGAGTAAAGGTTCTCCGCCACTCACGGTTAGTCCACCTTTTTTATAGAAACGACCATAGATGGTATAGTCGGTTAAAACTTCTTCAACTGTCATCAAGCGATTCGTGCGTGTCGACCACGTATCGCGATTATGACAATATTGGCATTGAAAGGGGCATCCTTGAAGGAAAAGCACATAACGTAGGCCAGGCCCATCAAATGCTCCCATCGTTTCTACCCAGTTGATATTGCCTTGTGTTTGATTATAAAGCTTCATGGAACGTTCTTGAAATAACCTCTTTTTTCTGTTCATCCGTGAGATTAGCAAAGTTGACAGCATACCCTGAGACACGAATCGTGAGATTAGGATATTTTTCAGGATGATTGTATGCTTCGATGAGTTTCTCACGACTGAAGATATTGACATTTAAATGATAACCACCACTGATGAAGTATCCATCTAAAATATCGACTAAATTTTCGACTTTGATATCGCCCTCATATGTAAATCCATCTGCGGATTCTACGGATGATCCTTTTCCTAAAGCTTGAGGAATAAGTGTAAATGTATTGGATATACCATCACGACATGATTCACAAGGAATCTTTGACACAGAAAGGAGTGACTTAAGTGCCCCAGATTTGTCTCTTCCATGCATGGGGTTAGCACCTGGAGCAAACGCTTCACCTTTTCGTCTACCATCCGGTGTATTTCCTGTTTTTTTACCATAAACAACATTCGATGTAATCGTCAAAACGCTCATTGTAGGTATAGAATCGCGGTATGTGTATTGTTTTCTAATCTTATCCATAAATTGTTTAACAACCCATACTGCAAGTTGATCAACACGATCATCGTTGTTCCCGTAACACGGGAAATCGCCTTCCGTCTTAAAGTCGACAATGAGTCCATCTTGGTTATAAACGGGATGAACATTCGCATACTTGATTGCTGATAAGGAGTCTGCAACCACGGATAGACCCGCAATACCTGTTGCAAAATTGCGTTTAACGCGTGCATCATGAAGGGCCATCTGCAAACGTTCGTAGGCATATTTATCGTGCATATAATGAATGATGTTTAATGCACTTACATAGGTTTTAGCAAGCCATTCAAGCATGAGATCAAAACGCTTCAAAACTTCATCGTAGTCGAGTGTTTGTGCTTGTATCACATCGGTTACAGGTCCAACTTGTTCACCTGTTAATTCATCCTTCCCACCGTTAAGTGCATAAAGAAGTGCTTTAGCAAGATTCGCACGAGCGCCGAAAAATTGCATTTCTTTTCCTAAAGTCATCGGTGATACACAGCATGCAATGCCATAGTCGTCACCATGTTCAGGGCGCATTTGCTCATCATTTTCATATTGAATGGACGATGTATCAATGGAAACCTTTGCACAAAAGCGTTTAAAGTTTTCAGGGAGATGATCACTCCACAACACGGTTAGATTGGGTTCAGCTGATGTCCCTAAATTATATAAGGTTTGAAGATAGCGAAATGTATTTTTAGTCACCCAAGAACGACCATCCATCGTTAATCCTGCTAACGATTCGGTCACCCACGTGGGATCTCCTGTGAAAAGTTCATTATACTCAGGTGTTCTTGCAAAGCGGACCATGCGAAGTTTCATGATAAAATGATCGATCATTTCTTGAGCTTCGATTTCATCAATAAGGCCTGATCGAAGATCACGCTCAATATAAATATCGAGAAAAGATGCAGTGCGACCTAAACTCATCGCTGCCCCATTTTGTTCTTTTACTGCTGCTAAATACGCGAAATATGTCCATTGAATGGCTTCTTTTGCAGTTGTAGCTGGTTGTGAAAGATCAAACCCATAAGATGCTCCCATTTCTTTAAGCATATGAAGAGCTAGAATTTGTTCTTGAATTTCTTCTCGAAGACGAATATTGAACTCATTCATGGGAAAACTGAACTGTGTCTTTTCTTTTTTCTTTTCAGCCACTAAAAAGTCAATACCATATAATGCAACACGACGGTAATCACCAATGATACGTCCTCTTCCATAACCATCAGGAAGACCTGTGATGATGCCTGAACGACGTGCCCGACGAATATCGGCATTATACACATCAAAAACACCTTGATTGTGCGTCTTACGATATTCGGTGAACACTTTGTAAAGTTCATCATCGATGTGATAACCATACGCTTCTGCAGCTTTGGTTGCAACCTGTATACCACCATAGGGATGGAATGCACGTTTAAAAGGTCTATCCGTTTGAAGACCAACAATCTTTTCTAATGATTGGTCCATATATCCTGGACCATGCGATGTGATGGATGCAACAACATGGGTATCAAGTTCGATGACGCCACCGTTCTTTTTTTCTTCATCAAGATAATGTTGAAACATCTCATTCAATTTCAAGCTACTTGCAGTAGGACCTTGCAAAAAGGAAGCGTCCCCTAAGTATTCTGTATAGTTTTGAATCATGAAATCACGAACATCGACCGTGTTCACCCATGATCCTTGTTTAAATCCTTGCCATGCGTTCATTCTAATTCCTCCTACAATGATTCATATCATACGCTTTAGACAACGTCATTATACTGAAAGAAAAAACAAAATGCTACGAAAACTATAAGTGATGAACATGAAAACGTTTTTGAAATTGTGTGGTTTATTAAGCGTATAAATAGCGTGCTTTTTGTGTGAAAAAATGCAAAAAAAAGCTGACGTTTGGTGCAAATAGTTGATATTATACATTATTAGCATCTTAACTGAGCG
>CALKAH010000108.1 GCA_937983315.1 uncultured Acholeplasmataceae bacterium
TTACGGGAACCTCCGAGATCTAAACTCTTTCCCTACACGACGCTCTTCCGATCTTGGAAGCCGCTTGATGCAAGAGTGTCGTTAATCGATTATAAAGAATAACCTGACCATTGACCCCTGGTGTGATAATAAGTTCATAGGTAGTTTCAGTTATCGTATCAATCACCGTAATACCCGGTGTTGTCTCATTTAAACTTAGGTTTTCATTTCTGATTTCTTGGAAATAAATCACTGAACCATTCTCAACCACACGTTGATATTGAGTTAAGAAAGGATACCCTTTTAACGTAAAGAGAAGGCTATCTTGATCGATGCGATCAACCGATACAGTCATCGTTTCTTGAAGTGGGTTAAAGAAAGAAAAGTCATAACCACTCATCAGTAAAATACGAACATTGGCCCCAGGTAAAACCCATGTTGGTAATGTGGTGTAAGGTTCGAAAATAAAACCTTGAACCGGTGTCACAACGAATAGATGTTGCATCGCAGATGCGATGACTGATAATTCTTCATTGGTTAAATCATAGGACATAAGTGCATCACTTAGCGTAAAACGGGCATGTGCAGGAATTGTGATATCATCGATCGCATTATGAATATTGGTCACCACACTTAGGGGGAGGTTATCCATCTGGATGGTATCGATTGCTGTATCATATAAGGATATATCGATATAATCCTTAAGGTCATAGGTTTTTCTATTTTTGAGCAAGCTCATATCGCTTTCAAGATCGTCAAGCAGAGCATCATAATCAAAGCCATCAATCAATGCTTGTGACAAATCTGAAATAAGATCTTGATGAAGTTCGTTTTTAGCATCCTCAGTGATTGTAAAATAAGCTTTATTGTTTTGATCTGTATCCACGTTTTGAACGGTATTGTCAACATCAAAAACAAAGTAGTTGAGGTCAATGACCCATTCATACTCTTGATAGGATAGTGCATAATCTGCAGTATCTTGCCATTGAGCAATACGTGGTGCAAGTACATCGCCATATTCACTTGGATCAGTTGAACCTAAATAAACAAATCCAACTGACGTTTGGGCGACGGGTTTACCTAAATCAAAAACGGCTAAAAGGACAACTGCAGCACTGAATGTGAGTATGAGCGTTGTCATGGATAATATGAAATAGAGATTGCGTTTCAGGTACAGCATGATACTTTTCAAGTGCATTCACCTCAATCTACTCTCATTATAGCAAACAACACACCATATCACCCAAGGGTTATCTTGATTTTCTTGAAGATTTAAGATAATTGTAAGGTGGGCAAACGTCTAAAACCTTAAAAAACGTATATAATGAAGATGGAGGAGGATGTCCATGAAACGCGTTTTTAACCATCAAGGATTCACGTTACTTGAAGCCATTGCGTCGGTTGCGATTATCACGCTTGTTTTTACGACTGCAATTGCGATCATCATGGCCATGCGCAATCAAACGATAGCAACCGAAAACAAACAGATTGCTGTTGAGGTCGCTTCTTCTCTAAGAGATGATCTCATCACAACACTGAATTATGCAACGGTATCACCTTGGTTAAGTGGTCAAGAAAAAAGTGTCGATGTGACAACCTGTTCCGATGTTGGTTCAATTGTCTCCTGTGAGATGCTTCAGCCTTCAAATTCAACCGTGATTGATGCTGAAGATATCGTTGTTACCTTTCTTGCACCGACTGCTGAAACAACAGCTTATGAGATCGTTCGTTTCACCATCACTGTCACTTATTATAAGACAAGAATGATCACGATTGAAGGTGTCATCTATGCATAAACGCGGGATGACGATGGTTGAATTGCTCGGCGCAATTGTTTTATTCGGTATCATTATATCCTTATCTGCAATCATGATATCGGTGATCACAAATGCGAATGCAAAGATCGTTGAACAAAGTCGAGCGAATACTGAAGGAACCCTGTTAACAGCTTTGATCGATCGAAAGATTCGTGAGTTTGGACCCACTAATTATACAACATGTGTTGAATCCAATTGTATTATCCTGGTTAAAGCATTTGAATATGTCCCCGATCTTGATTTAGGCACCATCGATCTTGTCGTTTATGATCCAGTTCAAACGCTAAAGATCGAAGTATCAAGTGAACAGCTACTCATCGATGATGAAGTGCAAAGTATTGCTCACTTCACTGTCGATCCTATTTCTTCAGTTATATATACTATCAATGGAAGTATATTGACCTATGATATCACCATTATTTTCGTTGGTGAATATGATCACTATACATTTCACTACAATCAAACGTTAGAACTTTTAGACATTCCCACCTAGGAGGTGAGATGATGAACATTCTGAAAAGTAAACAAGGGATTGGCTTACCAGCGGTTCTCGCCATCGTTGCTTTTGTCTTAGGGACAACAGCTACCTTTTTATCCTATATATTTTTTCAAGCATCATTAACCGATATCGCCATTGAAGAATCAGAAACGTATGCAAATGC
>CALKAH010000109.1 GCA_937983315.1 uncultured Acholeplasmataceae bacterium
CACCGAGATCTACACTCTTTCCCTACACGACGCTCTTCCGATCTTTCACGTTCGCCTTCTTCAAGACGTTGGACTAGTTCATCGATTGCTTTTGGTTGATCTCCAGTTGGAAGGTATTCGCTTTGTAGTTTAAACATATTCATCGATTCATCACCTGCACTCATTATACCATACCAAGTATTCAATCGAATCTTCACAATATCATAAGATATATTCCTTGAATCAAGCATTGAAATCGTGTGCTTCCTGTGATACAATGGGTTCAAATAAGAAAAACGGAGGAGAACAATGAAAAAAGTTTTAATCTTGCTTGTGGCATTATTGCTATCGTTTGGTATGTCCTTTAACCAAGCAGTTGTCAATGCAGCTGAAGAATTTGAAATTGCTATGATTACTGACGCTGGAACCATTGATGATGAATCCTTTAACCAAGGAACTTGGGAAGGTATTGTAGAGTTCGCAACAGAAAACAGCCTTACCTACAAATACTATCAACCAACTGCTGTATCTGATGACGCTTATCTTGCTGCTATTCAATTAGCTGTTCAAGGTGGAGCGAAAGTGGTTGTAACACCTGGATTCTTGTTTGAAACCAGTGTTCACGCTGCACAAACATTACATCCTACAGTTAAATTCGTTTTAATTGATGGTACACCTCATGCTGGTGATTGGGTTCCTGACATCAAAACAAACACTGTAAGCATTATGTTCAATGAACACGAATCAGGATTCTTAGCTGGTTATGCAGCTGTTCAAGAAGGCTATCGTAAACTTGGATTCATCGGCGGAATGGCTGTTCCTGCTGTTGTTAAGTTCGGTATTGGCTTCGTTGCTGGTGCTTTCTATGCCGGAGAAGAACTAGACGTTAAGGTTGAAATTCCAAACAATCGTTATACGTATCTTGGCGAATTCGCTCCAAGTGACAATCATAAGAACCTTGCTTCTTCATGGTATGTAACTGGAACAGAAATTATCTTCGCTGCTGCTGGTGGAGCTGGCTCAAGCGTTATGAGTGCTGCGAATGACAACAGCAAAAAGATGATTGGTGTCGACATTGACCAAGCTGGACAATCCCCAACCGTTTTAACCTCTGCTTTAAAACAACTTGGTGTTGCCGTTCAACAAGTCCTTCAAACTTATCTTGATGATACTTTCGTTGGTGGACAAGTCATTTATAAAGGCGCTGAAAATGATGGTGTTGGTCTACCAACAGTATCCTCCTCATGGCGTTTCCAAAACTTCACAACTGCTCAATATAACACCATTTATGGAAAACTGAAAGATGGTACAATTAACGTTCCTGCTAACTATGATGAGTTAGAAACATTCCTTGATGGCGTAAATGGATACCCAGACCGTTGGGCAATCGAAGGCACTCCCGCTCCAACAAACAACACTGGAACGATTATTGCGATTGTTGTCGGTGCTGCTGCTGTTATCGGTGGAGCTGTATTCTTCTTCTTGAAAAAGAAATAGAAGCTAACACATATTTATTTGAAAGATAGATTTGCGAATCTATCTTTCTTTTTTTTGTAAAATCATTGGAGTTGGAAATTGAGCCTATGTTTTTTTGTAATCCTTATGTTATAATTTTCAAGAGGTGAATGGCATGGATTATGTTGTTGAATTGTTACACATCACAAAAACTTTTCCCGGCATTAAAGCGAATGATGATGTTTCCTTGCAATTGAGAAAAGGAGAAATTCATGCTTTATTAGGAGAAAATGGGGCTGGAAAGTCTACTCTAATGAGTATATTATTCGGACTATATAAACCCGATTCGGGAATCATTAAGGTTCGTGGTGAAGAAGTCAAAATAAAGAATCCCAACGATGCGAATCGCTTGGGAATTGGTATGGTTCATCAGCACTTTAAATTAGTCCATAATTTTACTGTAGCGGAGAATATCGTTCTCGGAATGGAAAATACAAAGTATGGTTTTTTATCCATGGATACCGCAATTAAAAAAATCGTCGAGTTAAGTGATCGTTATAAACTTAAAATTGACCCGAACGCTTTGATAGATCGGAAGAGCACACGTCTGAACTCCAGTCACCGAATACGATCT
>CALKAH010000110.1 GCA_937983315.1 uncultured Acholeplasmataceae bacterium
TTTTCATCTTTCTTGGTTTCATCGACATATTTCTTTAACGCATCAAGACTCATAAGCTCTCCTTAATTTTTTGAATCAGAATAGGAGCAGGTAGTTGTTTATATAAAGATCCTTCAATCAACTGAACACCTAGACGTTCTAACGCTTCTTTTTGTTCCTTGGTCTTCACATTTCTGATGACTAACGCCATTTGGAATGATTCAAGCATTTCTCTTACCTTGGCAACATAACTGTTCCACTTGATCGACTCTTTTTTTAAATCAAGATGGAGCGCATGGAAAGGATAGGATAACGCCATATCAAGAGATGTCGTATCTAAAGCAATCCCACGATCGATCAATTCTTGAATTTGATTGGCATAATGAGATGCTCTTAATTCCATGTCAAATCGCATACGAATAAATTCATTTGGAATACCATAATCTTTTAATGTTCCAAGTAAAAAAGGATTAAAAGTGGGTTCCAAGAATGTTTCTTTGGAAATAGGAATGGTGATTTTAATGAGTCGTTCCGTCTTTTTTTCAAGATCCACTAAAAATTCACAGACCTTCTTGATGTGGAAACGTTCAAGATCAGCCAGACGGTTTCTTTTCTTCGCAATCGCTAAAAGATATTTACTATCGATTGAAAGATTGAGGAGTGCGAGTTCACTTTCATATTGCCATACACGGTTTTTCTTGATATCTGTGATCTGATTAAAAACAAGACCGAGTGATTTTTCTTCGATCGCAGCATTTAAGTGATCAATGACTTGTTGTTCAAAGAGTTCATCTTCATAATCGCGGTAGACAAAAAACACATAATGTTCTTCCTTATCGCGTTTCGCTTTTTCTAATGCGATATCAAGGAAACGGAGGAGTTTTTCTTTATGTTTTTCAACGGTCACCACAGGATATCTTAAAATACCCATATTGGCATGGAATTTTTCAAATTTTAACGCTTTAGGCTCATAGACATCTAAATATCTAAAATATTCTTTGACAATCTTGGTGACTGACCGGATATCGTTATAGGGTAAAATGACTAAAAGTTGATTGAAATCATAACGATAGGTCGCACCATCACTGAAATACTTTTTGGTGTGTTGTGCGAACTCTTTGAAATAAGCTTTCATCTGCTCATGACCATAAATATGTTTGAGCTGTTCATCAAGTTCAATGAGGAGTAGGGATGCTTTATCAGAAAGCTTATCCTCAAACTCCTGGTGCAGTGCAAAGCGATTCGCTAAGCTCGTTTCATCATCGACTGTAGCTTGTTCCACCAATGCTTTTTGTTCTAAAACGCCAGATGTTTCATCAAAAAATAAACTCATCACCACATGCTCATCTCCTATCTTTAATCCATAAAGCTTTTCTAAGATGTGCTTTTCTTGGTAGCGGTAGCGTAATACTTTATATTCTTCAGACTTACTTAAAAGCCTTGCGATGGTCTCTTTATAGAGGTTGACATGTTCATATGACACATCCCTTAAAAAGAGTTCTAAATGATGATGACGATCGATTCTAAAGAGTGTGCATGCTTCATCATTATAGGTTGATTTGGTTTCGGTGAGTTCACGATAACAGATGATGGGTGCATTGATGACTTTTTGGTAAAATGCATTTTCTTTTTTGATCTTGGACATCTTCTTCTCATCCATCACATGAGCGAACAGAAGACTACTGACGAGTTTGAGAAAATCATAGTGAAGTCCTGGATCTTCGATTTTCTCTGAAAAGTGGACGAGAAAGACCCCTAGATCACCCACAGGAAATGCATAAATGAACTGAACATCACTTTCATAATCTTTTTGTGTGATGACGTTTTTGGGGAAACGGATGACATCGGTTTCTTCAAAGACGTCTTCACCCGTGTTTAACACATGTTCAATCACAGTGCTTTGAATGAGTTGTTCAAGTAAGGTCTTATCATAGAGCCGTTCAACTTTATAGTGAAAGAAATTGGGTTCTTCGCCTGGTAAATATAAGACTGCATCCTTGACTTTGACATAGGTTTCCATCTGGATGAAAAACTGACGTAAATATTCTCTCATCGGAAGTTTTTCATCGATCAGATGTGAGAAACATATGAAGTCATGGGCACGTTCGAGATCTTCAAGAAAGGTAGAATGACTGATCTTTTTTTCGCTGACCTTTTCAACAAAAACGATTTGTTCCTCTTTTGGTTTTTCAACTTCAACTTTAGGTTTATTCTTATCAATCGTTTTTTGTAAACTCTTGAGTTTTCTTGAATAATAATCAACGGATGGTTTATTATCCATCTTTTGATAGAGCTTAACAATGAGTTCATACATCGTTTTCTTAAAGGCATCATCCATCTGATCGATGGCTTCATCATGCTCAGCTTCAAGTGTCGATGCTTTATGATAATCACCTTTCGCAAGATAAGCTTCGAATAAAGGTTTGATGATTGCGATATGATCGGGATGTTCTCTTAGTTCTTTTAATGATTGTTGAATCACATCATCATAACGCTCTAAGCGAATGAGTAATTCAAGTTCCTGATCGATGTATTGTCCTTTTAAATCATAATTGTATAATTCTTCGAGTTGTCGTAAAGCCATTTCATCTTGGTGATCGTTTTTATAGATCTCAAAAAGTTCTTGATGACAATAAATCTTTGTTTGATCAGGAATAGGATCTTTTAAAACACGAAGGACATCATCGAGATAGGGTAGATGAATGGCCTTTTTGTATAAAATATCATCGAGTAGACCCACATATTGTTTCATGATGGGGAGTTTTTGTTTTCTTAAGTCAATGTATGTTTTCATCTCATCAAATTTTGAGAGATGTAAACATGCATCAATGACATGTTTTAAAATCTTTTCATGATAGGGTGTTTCTGCTTGAAGTTCAATCTCTTTTAAGACTTTTTCACCTTCTAAAAAGACCATATCATAAGCTTCAAGGGATAAGCAAATGTCAAAATAATAGCTAAAAGCCGCTTGATAGTCCGTATGACTGAGCGACTGTTCGAGAAAGTCTTTAATGATTGAAAGACTATGCGGTTGTTTAGGAAGCTTTAAGACGTCGGATAGACGCATGTCATCAGTCCTTTGTCATCTCCTGATAGAGGGTATGTGCGAGATTCAAATATTTTTCGGAGAGCATTTGAAAGTCAAAATGAAGCACTTCTGATAAGCCTATCATATGTTTACGCAAGGCAACTTGGTGCCATTGAAGTGCTTGATACATCCGGTAAAAGCGGACAGCGTCAGCTTCTTTCTTGGTCGCTGGTCGATTTAAATAGGCATCCAGTAAAAGAAGTGCATCTGCAAACTGAACATTACCAAATGATGCAATATCATAATACCATTCATTCCATCCTGAATATTCCCAGTCAAGTAAATAAAGTCGTTGACCAATGACGATGTTGGAACGTTGTGCATCACCAT
This sequence comes from uncultured Acholeplasmataceae bacterium, assembly GCA_937983315.1. Classification (GTDB taxonomy): domain Bacteria; phylum Bacillota_I; class Bacilli_A; order Acholeplasmatales; family Acholeplasmataceae; genus Peloplasma. The sequence continues at coordinate 3,398 of CALKAH010000110.1, forward strand.
GACAAAAGACTTTGGGCTGATGGGCATGATGTTTGTGATAGTGATCGATCCATTTCTTTTTTAAATCGAGATAGAGATCAGATCTGATGTCCGTAAAAGATTCATATTGATGAAGTCTTGGAATCAGTTCATAATCCGATGCAGGAGCTATCCCACTTGTGTGCAGTTTTTTTAACGCGTCTGCAACGTCTTTTAAGTGTTCTTTAAAGTCAAGTTGAGTAAGGACTGTTCCCTCGACATATTTTGCTGCTTTTTCACCGGTTTCAATATCAAAATAGATGGTTTCATTATTGAGATTAAGTGGTTTGATAATCTCTAGGTTCTTCTTTTCGATGCTTCGATCAACGAAAAGATTGCCATCTTTTCCAATCACACGAAACGTATAATCAACATCCTTAATCGCGATATGATACGTGAGATGACTCATCCCACCCATCAAGCGATGTTTGATGATGACATCATCCGTTTTGACACCGAATGCATGTGCTGCTCGTTCTTGAATCATGGTTTCAATCGACATATTTACCCCTTATAAAAGGCTACTTGGCCATTGTCATAAATCGCATAAGATCGTTCGCGATCACCAAGTGCACCTGGATTGATGAATAATATATTCTGTTCTTCTAATAGATAACGCTCGTGTGTGTGACCAAAGATGACGAGATTCACGCCTTCGATCTTTGCCTTGAGTTTAAGTCGGTCATATCCAAATTTCACATATTCTAAATGACCATGGGTGAGCATGATTTTGATCCCCCCCAAATCCAAAATACGTACATAAGGAAGATCAACACCATAATCATTATTTCCTTTAACGGTGATGATATGATGTCTTTCATAACGTAGTGGACTGATGACCATATCACCAGCGTTTAAATGATAATCGATATCGTGATGTTTTTTGATGACTTCTTCTAAGAGATCGAGTCTTCCATGAACATCACTCGTGATTAAGAATCGCATCGAGATCCTCCACCAGTAATGCCATCGCTTTGGCACGATGTGATATTCTATTTTTGAGTTCTGGTTCAATTTCAGCAGATGTTTTTTGGTACTCTGGTAAATAGAAAATGGAATCATAACCAAAGCCATGTGAACCACGTTCTTCTTGACCGATATACCCATCAAACTTACCTTCATATGCTTTAAAATCGTCATTGGGATAAGCGATCACAATGCTTGAAATAAAGTATGCACGACGATCTTCGATACCCTTCATCTCTTCTAAAACTTTTAAGTTGTTATAATGGTCACCACGACCGGAATAACGCGCAGAATAGATACCCGGGCGTCCATCTAGGGCATAGACGATCAGACCTGAATCATCTGCGAGTGCTGGCATGTTATACTTTTTAGCAACATAGGATGCCTTAATGAGTGCATTTTCAAAAAAAGAATGGCCATTTTCCTTGATTTCTTCATGATCATTGACATCTTTTAAACTAATTAATTCGACATCATGATGAGAAAAAAGTGCACGTAATTCTTTGATTTTATGAACATTTTGGCTAGCAATCATGATTTTCTTCACGGAAAAACCTCATTTCATGATGTTTGTTCTCTTTCTATATTATCACATATTTTCATCAGTCGTATGCAATAACCCCTTTTTCCGTTATAATGAAAGGAGGTGATAATCATGGATCAAGAAAAAGAACATATAACATTTGAAGAGCTCTTTAAGGGGGATATCAAACCCAAAAAGATAGAAAAGCCAGATAATAAAAAAGGCTATATTTACGCCATTTTATTTTATGCATTGATCATGTATGTGATCTCAACTGTTTTAGTTTTAGTGATGATAGAAATTCCCTCATTTGTACAAGAAATCACGGAGGAAGAGCGTGTCGTTTATGAGGTAGCTAATGACATCGGTGCACTTGCCATCATCCCTCAGGATACATGGAATGATTATCGTGATGCCTATCGCGGTTATGTTGAGGTTATCGGTTTATACGAAGACTATGTTGTCCTGGTCAATTCAGCCAATGATATCAATGTCAATGAGACACTTTTCTCCAATGTCGAGATGAGTGAAGTCAGAGTCTTTGATCCCTTAAAACTGGTTGAGATGATTAAGTTAAACCCAAGCATCACCTCATGGCAAAGCGGTGATGAATTAACCCTCATTCAAAGTGCAACGCTTCCTGAACCCGTGATCTTTGGTGCAGAAGCGACTGTCCTCATTGGACCCGATCGGTTTATCACAACCGATACATCTGCGTTACTCAACTTTATCATTTATCTACTCATGATTCCTGGTATTATCTATTTCATGAAAACCGATCTATCGATCGATTGGATTGAAATTAAAGCTAAAGGTAAGGAAATCATCATCCCTATTTTGATTGGTTATGGTTTGGTATGGGCAGGTAATATTGCATCCAGTTTCTTATCTACCTATTTATCAGAACTGCTTGCTTTAGATATCGGTGAAGCCGTTAATCAACAAGCCATCATCGGTGCTGTTCAATCCAATTTTGGTATTTTAATGGTGATCTCTGCCGTCTTCATTGGACCTGTGATTGAAGAGTTGGTATTTAGAAAAGCTCTCTTTGGACTCATCAAAGATCGGAAGAGCACACGTCTGAACTCCAGTCACCGAATACGATCT
>CALKAH010000111.1 GCA_937983315.1 uncultured Acholeplasmataceae bacterium
TTAATCCATGTGAAAAGAAATGATGTAACCGATGCTAAAGGAACAGTGATTATCACGCATGGCATTGCTGAACATTCAGGGCGATATGAGGAGATTACTCAAAAACTTAATGAAGCAATGTTTAGTGTTGTTCGCTATGATATTCGTGGTCACGGACTCAGTCAGGGTAAGCGCGGAGCTTTAAAGAGTTATCATCAAACGATTGATGATTTACATGAACTTGTATTAGAAGAAAAGAAAAATCAACCTAAAAAACTCTTCTTAATTGGTCATAGCATGGGGGCACTCATCGTTAACATGTATGGAGTCAAATACCATGATGTCGATGGTATCATTTCATCTGCCGCACCATCAAACTTTATCAATGATGTCCTACCTTTCCGTTTTATTGGTTACCGCTGGTTAGGCTTTTTAACGAAAAAAACAAATTTTGCTGATGATCAACTTTCACGCATTAAAGCAGTCGAAGAAGCATATATTCAAGATCCTCTAAATTTAAAGAAATTCTATTTCTCATTAGCAGGAAACATGTTTGTTGGTGGTGTACGGTACTTAAATAAACATATCAAAGCTTATCAAACACCTGTGTTACTTCTCCATGGTGAAAATGATAAGATTGTTCCTATGCAGTTTTCAAAACGATTATTTGAATTATTAACCGTTGAAGATAAGACACTTATCACCTATCCTGATGCCTATCATGAAATTTTTAACGATCTTGATCGTGAAAAAACATTTGCTGATGTCATCTTGTGGTTAAATCAACATGCGTCGTGAGGTTATGATGAACATCGGATTTATTGGAACAGGCGTCATGGGAAAACCCATGGCCACACATTTGGCTCAAGCTGGTTATGATGTCAAGGTTTATAACAGAACGTTTGATAAAGCCAAAGCGATGGAACCCATCGTGAAAGCTAGTTCATCGGTTGAAGATTGTGTTAAGGATCGCGATGTTATTTTCTCAATCGTGGGTTATCCCATCGATGTGAAAAACACCTATCAAGAAGTTATGAAATACGCAAAAAAAGGTGCAATCTTCGTGGATATGACCACATCATCACCGACACTTGCCATCGAACTTACCAAAGAAGCACAAGAAAAAGGATTTATCATGCTTGATGCACCTGTCACCGGAGGTGATGTTGGTGCGAGAAATGCCACACTATCCATCATGGTTGGTGGTGATGAAAAAGCGTATCACACCATTTTGCCCATGCTAGAAAAAATGGGTAAAACGATCACGTATATGGGACCAGCAGGAAATGGTCAACACGCGAAGCTATCGAACCAAACCGCTATTGCAGGCGCAATAGCAGGTATTGCAGAAGCTTTGATGTATGCGAAAACCAAAGGATTAAATCCTGAAAAGATGCTTCAAGTCATTACAGGTGGATCAGCCAATTCATGGCAAGCTGCAAATAATGGACCCAAAATGCTTGTTCATGACTATGCACCTGGTTTTTACATCAAGCACTTCTTAAAAGATTTAAAACTTGTTTTAGAAGAAAAGAAAGATTTGAGTCTACCTGTTGTTGAACAAGTCACTCATGTCTATGATATGCTCAACACGTTTGGAATGTCTGATTTTGGCACCCAAGCGATCATCGAATATTATCTCCAAAAATTAATCTGATCCAAGGAGGATGGTTTATGCCGGTAATGTATGTTAGCTTTAAAGGGCTCATGCATTGCACCAGCTGTATGACAACCATTGAACATGCACTCTATCGAGCAGGTGCGAAGCATTTTGAGTACGATCTTGCACAAAAGGTCGGAAAGATTGTTTTTGATGATCAAGACGCTGATGAAATCAAATTAGTGGATGCGATCAAGCAAGTGGGTTATGATGTCGATGTTTTAGAGATGAATGAAGCATAAAAA
>CALKAH010000112.1 GCA_937983315.1 uncultured Acholeplasmataceae bacterium
GGAAAGGGTCTTATTTTTACGTTCATGTGGGCACTCGATCACATGGAAGATCATGCGTACATCACCTCTTTAGAAGCATTATTTATGCGTGAAGGTGGCGATGTTTATTACGTTGAACTTTGTGCCGATAAAGATGTCAGGTTAGATCGAAACCGTAGTGAAAATCGGTTAATACATAAAGCATCTAAAAGAGATTTGGATATGAGTGAAAAAAGATTTATTCATCTTGAAGAAAAATATCGTTTGAATTCTTATGATGGAGAAATCAAGAAAAAGCATTACCTAAAAATCGATAATACTCATCTTGAACCTGATGTGGTTGCAAAGATGATTAAAGATCACTTTGAACGATGAAAACGACCCTTTGGAATCCAATTCGGGGTTGTCATAAAATCTCTACAGGATGTAAACATTGTTATATTGCATTAGGTGATTCTAAAAAAGGAAGAAACTTTGATCAGATTGAAATCACCACGCAATACGATCGTCCTGTTCGTAAAAACAAGAAGGGTGAATATCAAATTCCATCTGGAACACTCGTTTACACCTGTTTTTCCAGTGATTTTTTGCTTGACGATATTGATGCTTATCGCGATGATTTTTGGAAAATGATGAAAGAAAGATCAGATTTAACCTTTCTTTTTCTGACCAAACGCATCGAGCGTTTCATGGATGTTATGCCATCTGATTTTGAATCTCATTATCAACATGTTCATGTGGGTGTTTCAGTAGAAAATCAAGAGATGGCAGATCTTCGTCTACCTTATCTCATCCAAGCACCCATTAGCCATAAATCCATCATCTGTCAACCACTCATTGGACCCATTGATATCTCTTTTTACTTGAAGGGGATTGATTTAGTTGTTGTAGGTGGTGAAGCATCCAAAGAAGGACGCATCATGGATATTTCATGGGTCGATGCGATTCGAAAACAATGTGTTGATGCTCATGTTGAATTTTCATATCGACAAGCAGCATCAAACACGATGAAAAACGGGATACTCAATCATATACCTTGGAACCAACTCTCCAAGAATGCTCGTGAGACGATCTTTGAATCATCTGGAGGTAAATAACATGTCAAAACTTGGTTTATGTTTAACAGGGGGAGGAGCACGAGGTGCTTATCAAGCTGGTGCCATACGCTTTTTACACGAGGTTGGTTTACTCGATACCGTTGATATCTATGCAGGCACATCGATTGGTGCAGCCAATGCATCAGTTCTTGTTTCTAAGGGCATTGATGGATTAGAAAACGTTTGGTTTAACATTCCAGAAGGTGCACTCAAACATGAGAAACCGTTGTGGTCAAGACTTTTAGAAGAAAAATTAAAAGCTATTGATCAAGGAATCTATTCGATGGATACATTTTCATCCATCATGATGCAACACCTCGATCATGAAAAGTTAAGTAAAAAAAGAGTTTTTGTAACTGTATCTGATGGTGGTGATGATGCGAAAGGCCTTTTTGGATTAGTCAAAACATCCTATTCTCACTACATCAAAAAAGATTCTCAAGTGATGTATCTTCCCTTAGATGAACTCACCATGAAAGAAGCACACAAAGCTGTTATTGCATCATGTTCCATTCCTGTTGTTTTTCCAGCTGTTAAAAATGATCACAGAAAGTATTATGATGGTGGTGTTTTTGATAATATTCCTATTAGACCCCTAGTCGATGCAGGATGCGATGTCATCATCCTGATTCATCTCAATCGTACATTGTTCTTTAAACCTGAAGATTATGTAGGTGTAAAAATCCACGAGATCAAACATAAAGGATCTTTAGGCGGTGTTCTTGATTTCTCCAAAGAGCATATTGATAAAATCTATCAATGGGGATATGAAGACGCGAAAGCTTGGTATCAATCATCTAAGACAATAAAAAAATCCTGAAGCTGTTTGAAATAGTAAAGAGTTTGTAGATACTAAAAAAACTTTAAGTATATAATTGCTC
>CALKAH010000113.1 GCA_937983315.1 uncultured Acholeplasmataceae bacterium
CCACCGAGATCTACACTCTTTCCCTACACGACGCTCTTCCGATCTTTCCAAACGTTTACAGATACAGGATTTCCTCAAGCTTTAATCCAAGAGTTAGAGAAAAAAACAGGTCGAAAAGTGATTGGCAATATCAGTGCATCAGGAACCGATATCATTCGTGATCTTGGTGAACATCATCTCAAAACAGGTGATCTCATCGTTTATACATCCGCAGATTCAGTCTTACAGATTGCGATGCACGAAGGCATCATCCCAATTGAAGAACAATATCGCATCTGTGAAATGGCTCGTGAAATCACAATGAAACCAGAGTGGAAAGTCGGACGTGTAATCGCAAGACCGTTTATTGGAACAGCTGCAAACAACTTTACTCGAACCCCAAATCGTCATGACTATGCATTAAGACCACATGAAAAAACAGCACTTAATTTCCTTGATGAAGCTGGATATGATGTCATTGCACTGGGTAAAATCAACGATATTTTTGATGGCTTTGGCATCAATCGATACAGCAAAACGAAGAGTAATGATGATGGAATGAATCAGATTACGGCAGTTGCAAAAGAATCATTTACGGGATTATGTTTCTTAAATTTGGTCGACTTTGATGCACTTTATGGACATCGAAGAGATCCTATTGGATATGGGAAAGCGATTGAAGCATTCGATAGACAACTTCCTGATTTGATGAAACAATTAAACGATGACGATCTCCTCATCCTGACTGCTGACCATGGTAATGATCCTATCCATCATGGTACCGATCACACGCGCGAATATGTTCCCATGCTCGTATTCTCACCTCGTTTTAAACAGGGCAAATCACTTCCTATCCTTAAAACATTTGCAGATATTGGCTACACCATTACCGATATCTTTATGACTGAAAAACCGAAACACGGGACATCATTCCTACATTTTCTTGGAGGTGAAAAGAAATGATTGAATGGTTAAAAAATCTCGAACCTGAGTTTCTCATGATCTTTGGTTTACTTGCTGTTTTAGTTTTTGTGACACTTGTTTTACTTGTTAAGGCACAGCGTACACTCAACTTGATTGGACGTCGAGCATTGATTCTCACTGAAGATTTACTCAAGCGAGATGGGGTTGATGTGGTCGATATCATGGTTGCAAATACCTCCTATGTTAACGTTGAAGCTGCTGCAATCGGCTTGATTTATCAAAAGAAATTATTGCCGCTTAAAGAAGAAAATACCATCATTTTGGCACGTGATTCTCATAAACTGACACTACCTATTCAAGAGTTAAGAGACTATGTTTTAGGTACTGATAAGAAGATAAGAACCATCAAAATGTATGTTGAAGATTCACTTGGAAGACGTAGTTTTAGACGTGCTAGAAACAGTAAACGCTATCTTAAAAAAGTATTAAAACAAGAAAAGAAAGCAGCAAGAATTGAAGCGAAAAGAGTCCGTTTTGAAACCGGGAGCTATGCGTTTTTTGAACGAATCGGCTTAGTATTTGCTGTATTATGGAGTCCATTTGGAAAGACATTTAAAGCGATAAGATTAGGATTAAACCGCAAATTAAAACTCCGAGAAGAACGCCTTGAATTAAAGAAAAAGGAACTCGAACATCAAATGATGCTCAGAGAAGTTGCTGAAGAAGAAAGACGCGAAGAAGAGCGTGCAAAACTCGAAAAACGATTAATGGAAGAAAAAAAGAAAGCCAATATTGAAGCAAGAAAAGCTGCGCTTCGCCGTCAAGAGGAAGCACGTATTTTAGCAAAAGAAATGAAGGAAACCGAAGAAGAATTGAAGCTTGCTGAAGCTGAAGCAGCCCTTCATGATATTGAAAATGTAACGAATAAACAAGAAGAAACCGTTCAACAGGATGAAACAAATGTCGAAAAAAAAGAACCAACTAAAGAAGATGAACCATTAAAAGATACTGCTGATGTACCTGTTAATCCAGAAGAAAAACCGGTTAAAAAGACAACAACGCGTAAGAAAAAAACAACATCCAAAACGGATGATGTTAATGAAAAATCAAATGATCAACATGACGAAGGGACTCAGGAATGAGTCTCTTTTTTTATGTATTTCGAATCGTGAGTAGACGTTCAAAGCGTTGTTTGAGAAAGGATAATAGAAATGATAAGAGAGCAATTGAAGGAGCTAGAATACCGAGATTAAAGATTAAAAGATCTGAAAATCCAGATGGATATGTTCGTGGATCTAGGAAAGGATAAACATAGCGTGCACCGACAAAATCAGGCATGAGTCGTTCCATCATATCACCAAATAAAGGTTCAATGATCAGATAAACAGATAGCATATAAATAATGGGATAGATGAGAGAAATATAGAATCTTTTCGTGGAAACAAACTCTTCAATCACAAAGATATAAAAGATTGTATATAGTACTGGATTGATTGTATGAAGCACATGATTTAAGAAACTAACATGGTCCATATAAGGGATTAAAAGGGTATGAAAAACAATCCCGGTTATCAGTATATTAAGAAATCCAATGAAAGCAAATGAGGTATATAGGGGACCTCGTTTTTTTGTAAATAAATAGAAGAATGCGATGCAAGTAATGATGATATTACTTTGTGTTGTAAAGTATAAAAGTGTGATGAAACTAAATTCTAACGGATTAGTTCCAAGAAGAGATCGACCAATTTGCAGACCAATTCCAAGAATTCCCCAGATTAAAACGAGATAGGCAATGATACGTTTTACACGTTCTCGATTTCTTATACGTTGTGCGAATGTGAACATAGAATCACTCCATTAAGATCGGAAGAGCGTCGTGTAGGGAAAGAGTGTAGATCTCGGTGGT
>CALKAH010000114.1 GCA_937983315.1 uncultured Acholeplasmataceae bacterium
GAAATAAGAGCACGATTTCACGTGAATTAAAGCGAAACTTTCATTGGAATGAACAGTACCAGAGCGATTATTATGCCCCACTTGCGCAGTCTATGTATCGAAAGCGAAAGAAGAATTGTCACCAGGCTGCCAATGTTGATCCAGAAGTCAAGTCGTATATTGAGATGCGTCTTGAAGAGACGTGGTCACCCGAGCAGATATCCTGCAGTGCTGCACCTTATGTCATGCCGTCGTTCAAGACGATCTATCGATGGCTCGAGCGGGGGCTCATCTGTAAGATGGATGCGAAGGTTTTACGGCGTAAGGGAAGAAAAGCTCTGACGCGTGAGACACGCGGAAAGATCAACGCTGGTAAACCCATCAAAAAGCGTGATAAGAGCGTGTATAAACGAATCGATTTTGGGCACTGGGAAGCGGATACGATGATGTCTGGACGCGGTAAATCGAAGGCTTGTTTGGCTGTTCTAGCGGAGCGCAAATCAAGGCTTTATCTTGCACTACCCATCCCAAATCGCACCGAGGAATCCGTCAGAAAGGCCATCGATGAGATGCTGTTGCCATTCAAAGGGAAGATGTTGAAGACGATCACGTGTGATCGGGGTAAAGAATTCTCAGGCTTTTCTAAGATGGAGATAGATTTGGATTGTCAGGTCTATTTCGCTGATCCCTATTGCGCATGGCAGAAGGGAACCGTTGAAAATTCCAATGGGTTGCTGCGTCAATTTCTACCTAAGGGATGCAGCCTGCGCGTTTCGAGGGATCGGGCAAAACACTACATCGATCTCATCAATCGCCGTCCTCGAAAGTGCAATGGCTTCATCTCGAGCTATGATGTAGTAAATAGTTATATGAGTTGCACTTAATTTGACAATTCATCGTTTGAATTTTTTGAATGTTTTATAGGTCATTTCAAGTGTACGTACGGATTTATCGATATCGGTATACGCACAGTGTGCAAACAAGGCATCGACCACACACATTTGACTGATGCGTGATGTCATTGCACCACTTCGAAACTCTCCTTCAAGAGAAGATGTATATAAGACAATATCAGATAAATCAGCAAGGATGGAAGATCCCAATTTCGTGATCGAAATGATTTTTGCTTTATTTTCTTTCGCAAGCAGTGCAGCACTGATGATTTCTTTTGTTTTCCCTGAGTTAGAAATGAAGATGATCACATCTTTTTGATTGATAAATGATGCATCGACGAGCTGTTCGTGAGATTCACCTTGAGCGATACAAAACTTATTGATTCTTCTTAATTTCATCTCTAAGTCTTTGCAGACGAGATAGGATGAACCTTTACCGAAAATGAGGATTTTTCGCGCATTCATGATGATTTCAGCAGCATCTTTTGTCACTTTCTCATCATAGAGTTTGAGTGTATCTTCTAAAACTCGGATATTGTTTTCAATGGCTGAGCGCCCGCAGTGCTCATCACGTCCTAAAATAACATCCACATATTCTTTATTTTCAGGGATTTCAACTTTAGCATTGGCTAGAATAAAATCAATTTTAAAATCCTTAAACCCTTTATATCCCAGTTTTTTGCACATCCGAACAACCGATGCAGGTGACGTATATGCGGCTTCTGCAATCTTTTCTACGCTGAAGTCTTTAATCGTTTCCTTGTTTTCGATGAGATAATCCAACACTACACGCTCAGCCATGCTGAGTTCTTCTTTGTATTTGAGCATTGTCAACATGACACTCATGAACGTTCACCTCGATAAGGCTTATTGTCAGGGGTATTCCCATGCAATAACATTATATCATCATTAAACTGATTTAGAGTAAGAAAATGAATGCGCTTTACTTCGCTATAAGTAAACAAAACATGGCAAGCTCGCGCTCGCCATGCTTTGTGTGGAAACCACATGATGGAGGGAAAAAATGAATTAAATCACTTTACCTGGATTAAGAATATGTTTCGGGTCAAATGATGCTTTGATGCCACGCATGATGGCGAGTTGTTTATCACCAAGTTGCTTCTTCATAAAGGTACGTTTTGCAAAGCCAATCCCGTGTTCACCAGAGACAAGTCCACCAAAACTGAAGGCTTTTTCGTAGAGTGCATGGAATCCAACTTGAAGTTTTTCTTGCCATTCGGCATCCGATAAATCATCTTTGCAAAAGTAGATGTGCAAGTTACCATCACCAACATGTCCAAAATAGGGAATACGGATGTTTAAATCATCAGCAATCTTTCTGACATATTCAAGAAATGCTCCAATGTTTGATCGTGGCAACACAACGTCACATTCATCAATTTGTGTGGTCGATGCCTTGATCGCTTCAAGGAATCCACCACGTACAGTCCATACACTTTTACGTCGTTCTTCTGTATCAACAAGGAAAACATCAAGAGCTTTATATTTGTCAACACATAATGCGCTGGCGATTTCAATATCCTCTTCAATCGCTTGTTCATTGTTGCCATCATAACTGATCAAAAGATATGCATTATAGTTGTTGTGAGGAATCTTTTTGCCTAAGAAAGTTTCACTGTATTGAAGGGATTGTTTTTCTAGAAATTCAAGTGCTGTAGGTAGCACATGATCCATAATAAGTTTTGGTGCAGCACTGATGGCATCTTCTCTTGATGCAAAGGGTACGAGTAAGCTCACTGTCTTCTTTGGTTTAGGTATCAGTTTGAGTGTCGCTTCAACGATAATCGCAAGCGTCCCTTCACTACCGATAATTAAATCTTTTAAGCCATAACCGGTTGAGTTTTTGACAACTTTACCCCCAAATTGAACGATTTCACCATCAGGTAAAACCACTTCAAGACCTCTGACCCAATCGCGTGTTACACCATATTTGATGGCACGCATACCACCTGCATTGGTTGAAATATTTCCACCGATGGTTGCTGACTTTTCACCTGGGTCTGGTGCATAAAAGAGGTTTTCCTTTTCAACGTGTTCATAGATATCCATCAGAAGGACACCTGGTTCAACACGCAATGTAAGGTTCGTTTTATCCATCTCAATGATCTTATTCATCTTGGATAAATCAAGTAAAATCCCTCCATAAAGCGGAACACAGGCACCAACGAGTCCAGTACCACTTCCGCGAACAGTCACAGGGATGTTATGTTCATTGGCATATGTCATGATCTTAGAAACTTGATATTTATCCGAAACAAACACATGAATTTCAGGATAGGATAAGACCGTACCTAATTCATCATGTGCATAATCTTTTTCAATATGTTCGCCAATAAAGGCTTGTTCTTTTCCTACGATGGCAATGATTTCGTTGAAATCTGTTTCATTCATACGATGGTAGTTCATGGATTCACCTTCCAGACTTGATCGATCAGCTTATTCAGTTCTGGTAATACTTCATAGATATCACCAATGATGCTGTAATGACTGATGTCGAAGAGTTTGTTGTGTTCGTCTTGATTGACAGAGATGATGAGTTCAGCTTGCTTCATGCCTTCAATATATTGAACAGCACCACTGATGCCTAAGTTAATGATGAGCTTGGGTTTGACTGTACGTCCTGATAGACCAATTTGATGTTTTGCATCGAACCATCCGTTTTCAATTAAAGGACGTGTACATGCGACTTCTGCATTGAGTTTTTGAACAAGCGGTTGAATAAGTTCCAAATCTTTTTCTTTTTTGAATGCTCGTCCGACAGCAATAATGACTTCGGCTTCTGAAATATCTTTAACTTTAGGTTTATCAGTTGCTTGAAGGAGATGTGTTCTTCTTGTCTTATCAATGGACGCTGTCGATTCATAGGAGACGATACCATGTGGTTGTTCTTTTTTAGGTAAATTAAACATTTTGTACCGAATCGTTGCAAGTTGAGGACGATGATGAGGTGTATTGATTTTTGCCATAATATTTCCACCAAATGCAGGACGAATTTGGAGTAAATCGCCTTCTGGTTTAATATCGAGCATCGTGCAATCTGCGGTTAATCCTGTCTTGAGTCTTGCAGCAATACGAGGTGCAAAACTTCTTCCTTGAGGTGTACTACCAAAAAGAATGACGTTGTTTTGATACGTCCTAAAGAAATGCTCGACAACACGACTGTACACTTCAACATCAAAATCATCAAATGATTCATCTTGATAAGCAAAGACTTGATCGACACCATAGCTTAAAGCTTCATCAACCATCTGTTGAACCTTGCTACCAATGATAATGGCGAATACCGGTTCTTTCGTCTTATTCGCAAGTTCTTTTGCTTTTCCAATCAATTCCCATGATACAGGATGCGCATGATTATTGCGTTGTTCAACGTATACAGCAATCCCTTTATAAAGCGATTTATCAACACAGGGTCTCACAGTTTCAACGAGTTCACATACTCCGGTTGGCCCTTTCTTGACACACATCTTGCAGATTTTACATGATGCGTTAATTGATAAATACATATCTGTGTATTCAAATGCATTAAATGGACAAAGGTCGATTAATTGTTTTGCAATATCAGGTGTCACTTTGTCGTTGTTGACTTTTATATATGCCATGATATCACCTATACATATCGACTTTCTTTGAGAATATCAAACATTTTTTGTGCGAGTTCTTTTTTGTTTCCAATCACTTTTTCTGTGTCCATCCGCTTTTTAGGAGGAAATATTTCTTCGACCTGTGTCGGTGAACCGGAAAGACCATAGTGTTCAGGATTTTGATCTTCAAGATCTTTCAAAGAGATCATTCGAATGATTTCTTGCTTAAACATCCGTTTTCTCAGATAAGAAGGAAGTCTCGGTGTGTTCATGTCTTTTTCAATCGTGATCAAACATGGAATCGCGATTTCAACGATTTCTTCATGATCATCATAAGCACTTCTTAAGATGAGAGAATGTTCTTTAACTTCGATGATTTCTTTGACATATGGAACATGTGGAATGCCTAAAAATTCAGCAATCTCTGGTCCAACTTGGGCAGTATCACCGTCTGTTGTTTGTTTACCACATACGATGACATCATAGTTTTTAATATGTTTAATCAATTGAGAAAGCGTGTAGGATGTGGCTAAAACATCGGCACCAGCAAATCTTCGATCACTGATCAATGTTGCATGATCGGCACCCATATGAAGTGCTTCTTTGAGTGCAGCGGATGCTGAGGGTGGTCCCATGGTAATCGCATGAACGGTTGAACCTTCTTGTTTTGATTTAAGCATAAAGGATGCTTCTAGTCCAAAAAGATCAAAAGGATTCATCTTCACATTGTTCCCATCACGAATCAAAACACCCGTCTTTGGATCAACTTGGACATTGGAGGAAGCTGGGACTTGTTTAATACATGTAATGATATTCATCTTAGACCTCGATATAATGTTCTCATCTCTACGTTATCATAGATAAAATATTTGAAAAACCTTTTTGAATGATATCACATCATTTTTTCATCTTTAGGAAAATATGTTCGTATCAGCGGCCAAAAAAAGCACCCGAAGGTGCTCATGTTACTTCAACATTTTTTGAATGCGATCGTAAACATCTTTTTTGAATCGATCAATATAGTCAGTGATGTATGTGGTGATATCAAGATCATCGTGTTCAATGAGTGGCGTTAAATCCATCGCATAACTCATGGCTTGTGAACGATCAACTTTATGTGACGTTGCATAGGTTGCATTGGACAAACGACGTCCTGCAGTTGCTAGGTCATAGCGTTTACCACCAACAATTTGTGAATCAAACACTTCAACGAGTGCAGCTGCTATATTAGGATGTGCTGAGACATCAAATTCAACTTTTTCGCTGTCAACCATCCAGTCTAAATCACGCCAAACTTCACATCCATAGACTTTCTTAGGACGATCTTTCTTATCAAGTGTGCGGATGGCTTTGATGACTTTGGTTGTCACACCGATATGGGTATCATGCTTATCGGCTAAATTATGTGTGTATAAGATCTCTGGTTTAGCAAGCAATAAAAGTTTAGCAAACTCATCAATGATTTGCGTGTTCGCTGGATCCTTCATCTCTTTGCTTGGATAATCAAGAAGAGCGAGTGCACCAAATTCACCGATGAATGCGGCCTTTTTCTGTTCAAGTTTACGTATTTTAATCATTTCAGCATCCGTATAGTTCTTATAGATGCTATCTCTTGCTGAACCTGAACCGTCGGTTGCAACCACACCAAAAAACCACTTATCATCACGGCCGAAACATTGAACGATGCCATCATATGCCATGATTTCAATATCATCTTGATGGGCAGCAATCGACATGTGTGTTGTCCGTTTAACGGCTTCTTCAACAGGTTTTTGATCAGGAATAAACCATTCTGCTTGGGGTTTGTTTAATTTCATAACTTAACCTCTTTTCTTGATATCGGGAAGGCTCGCCGCAGCAATTGACTGACCGACGCGGCGGCTCTTTTCATCGGGTAATTCGATGGATAGATGCTTTGACAGTTCGGGGAATTCATGATTGATTAATTGATTAGCACGTTCAATCATCAGTTCTCCACCTTTTCCTGAGAGAACACGACCAAGCACGAGAACATGCTCAATGTCGTAAAATGATGCATAATAAGCTACACCATAACCGAGATAGACACCCATGGTTTCATAGATTTCTTTAGCAAGCGGATCATTATTTTCCATCATCTGTTGGACTTCTTTTAACTTCTCAGCAGGTGATAAAGATGAATCAAAAACATGTCCTCCTGCTTCTGCGAGTTTAATGATGGCATCTTGTGAGAAATACTTTACACCACAACCGCGATCACCACTCCATTCGTCAATCATCGCCTCGTGATGATAATCGATAGGAACAAAAGCAAGTTCATTTAACCAACCCGTAATATGTCCATCTTGATCAACATAACCGGCTGCTTCTGAAGTTCCCATGGCAATGCCCATCACACGTCCAACGTTCTTACTCATCGCACCCGCAAGTGCAGTAACATCACCGTCGTTAGCAACTTCAAGGGGAACATCTCCCATTTCATGTGCTAAATCGATGAATAGTCGTTTGACTTTTTGTTCAAATAAATCATCCGGAACTTTGATGAATAGCGATGCAACTTTAACCTCATTATCAACATAAACACCCGCTGCTGATACGCCAATACCATCAACACGAGGGAGATGGGATGCTGCTCGATCTAATGAGTCCTTTATCCCTTTTCGGTGATACTCGGGGTTATCCATCAACTTAGGATACCAAATAACTTCTTCGGAAAATACTGTTTTGCCATCGATGACAGCAGAGACCTTGCGATCTGAACCGCCTGCATCAAATCCAATACGACAACCATCTAAATGACGTCCAATGGGTTTTGTAATCTCATATGCATCGGGTAGATGATGAAAATCAGTGAGCACAATCTCAAAGGGGTGTCCATAAATACGTGTCATAAAATCAACATCGAATGCACGTAGACCTTCTTGATGATACACGCTTTTGATGTACATGCCTAAATCTCTGGGACATGAAAGATAGACTCTAAAGCCACCTTTTGTCCAAAGCAAGGTTTTGATCAATCGTTCAACATAACGATAGTTCGCTTCGTGTTGTTGATCTTCTTCACCAAAAATCAAGGTAGAGAAGGTTGAAATTTGGCCTTGATTACGTTCTAAAGCAATCCCTATTTTTGTGGGTTTATTCGATTTTTTCACCGCTTCTTGATAGGCGATATTCCCCAAAACAATGGGTGAAAATTGTGGATCTAAAGGTAGAGGTCTTGTGGAGCGTTGGTTAAATTGAAATGTTTTCATGTCATGTACTCCTTTTATTCATCAAAAGATTAATCTTTGATTTCTTCTTGTAAAAATGATTTGAGTAATTCCATAAAGCGATTGATCTCATTCGGATGAATGATGAGGACAAACTCTTCTGAGAAATCTGAATGCTTATAGTTGAGTTGATCTGCTAGTGCTCGAACTTTTATGACATATTCACCTGGTTCAAGTGAAAGTGTGAACGATTCATCATCTGATGCCAATAATGTTCCATTGACGCTCACCATATAAGATAAGCTATGAAGCACAGGATCAAATCTTAAATCACCTTGACTATCCACATAAAGATTCATGGGACGATCAAGCTTAATGCGTGGATCAGGAAATCCTACAGGGGCTGGTCTTGGGATGTGTTCACCCTTCACGATAAAGACACCATTCGTGACTGCACGTACTGTTCCATCTGATGGAGTATTTAAAATATCGTAACCTTCCTCCTCGTTGAGGAGGGCCATGGTGGAAGAACCACCACCATCTAAATTATACGCTTTTACGGCTTCAAAATAAACCATGATTTGTGCGAGTTCATAAAGATTGACTCCATCCATACCAAGGGGCTTATTTCGTCCATCAACAACAACGAAGAAGACTGTGCCATCAGCTTTTAAACCGATTGCAGTTCTCGGATGTTTAAACGCAGGATCGAGTCCCTTTTCAAGATAAGTAACGGGAACACCATCGGTCACGATTTCATCATAGACACCCACTGCAAAACGGACATTTTCAAAGCCACAACCAATTTTGCGTTGAACAACAACATAATCTACATCGGTAATTAAACCATCTTCATTAAAATCTGTACCCACGATCACAAATGTATGATCAGCCACGGTGACATCGACTTCAGTCATGGAATCGAAAGCACCGCTACCGAAATAACGTACACCATCCATTTTTGTTTCTTTCGCATCGATAATAACTTTGTTATGTGCAGACGAAATGGGTAGATCATAGTTATCAAAGTAGACCGTCACTTTATCGTTTGCAGTTGGAAGATTATTGATGCGTTCAATTGAAACTTCCTTTTTTAATGCACCATCTTCGTCATAAACTAAGAGCTGATAACCGGAATAACAAGGAACACCAAAGACTGTTGTTCCATCATCTTTAAATCCCGCAAGAGGACGTGTTGATACGACGCCAGATGCAATCACTTCAAAATTACGTATATATCCACCTTGAGGTTGTCCGTTTAAATTTGTGATGGATGTGTTATAGAAGTCACCATTGACACCACCAATCACTTGATAATTGGGATAGCGTTCGTGAATATCATCCATATGTGCAAGGATGGTTCCTCTTCCCCATGAATCATGAGGTTTATAATTGTCACCAACGACAATGTTTAAATCATCATATAGGCTAACGTTTGCACCAATATAATTGATCACTTGATTTGAAGTGACTCCCTCATATTCAAGTTGTCCCACAATTTCTGTGTGACGAACACCTTCAACAAATCGTGTTTCACGTGTCGTAATCGTGAGTCGCATGCTGGCTTGGACAGACTGTCCAACCCACATGATACTGATGATGAGTAATAAAATAAAGGATGTTATTTTTTTCATGGTGTACCTCCTAAACCGTTGGTAGCGCAACGTCGGTTTGACCGATCGCTGTGATTGTCATGGTGAATTGATACATGACTTCTCCAACTGTTACATTAAAAATGATCTGGCTAAAGTGCGTATCACCTACGACGAGTTCAAGATTCGAGACTGTGCTTCCTGGAAACTCAGATTGGAAAAAGAGAGCAACATCATCATTGTAGTCTGCATTTAAGAAATACTTTCCACTGACTTCTTGGAACCATGAAGCTTCAAGGTCGTTAAAAAAGTGGAAGGATTGGCCTTGTGAGCTTTGATTGACTGTTTCTTTTCTGTATCCCTCACCAACTGGAAAATAGTGATCAACTTGTGTACCATTTTTTTGATAGAAATGCGTTTGGTCATCCATCATAAAGGATGACTTATCATCATCGACTTTCATCTCAATTTCATAAACAGTTGCAAACTGTTGAATCGTGACGATCAATGTATAATTGTCTAAATCTTCCATCGCATCAAACGTCTTTTCAAAATCAGTTTTCACATCAATCTTTTCACATACACCATCAACTAAGATTTCATCATCAGCACACGTGATGATGGTAGGTTCTTCTTGTTGGCAAGATGCAAAGACAAAAAGGGTAATCAGTAATATAACATATGCTATTTTTTTCAATGCCATCCACTCCTTCTGTGACGGGTAACGTATACCTTACACTATTATTTTAATAGTTCATGGGCGTAAATAACTTTCAATAAGTGTAAATATCAAAACTCGCAACGAAAAGAAAAACCACAAGTGTCAACTTATGGTTTATTAAAACATGATTTATTTACAAATCATAATCAGATAATCATCGGGTTCAATGATGATACGTTTGGGTTCATCGAGGTTGCCTTTAAAGATTTGAAGGTGTTGATCACGAATGATACCTATGAGTAGATAATCCTCATCACCACTTCGATAAAAGGAGTAAATGGCTTCAGCGGGATTCGCAAACGATAATGGAAGTGATGACCGAATGACGTGTTTTGCTTGATATGCATAGACTTCATAGGTTTGTGTGTTCGTATCTTCTGCATCATAGGTCAACAAATCAATGAAGAGATCATAGAGATGACGATTCTTTGAAAGCTGAGTCATCAACCGACTGATGTATTCATTAGATATGATCGTGTTTTGAACATTGTAACTTTGAGCAATATCAAAATGTCTTGGATCAAGCAGCTCGATAATGATCTCTGCATGATGCTTTTTAGCAAGCTCTTGTGTCATCAAAAGAGTCACAAGCACATCAGAGTCATATTCATCGGGTGATAGATCATCCGCAGATAAGATTAGAATATGATCAATTTTTTCTAATCTATCTGTTGTTTCTTGAATAACTTGAGCATCATTCGATTCGATCATTGTCACATGAATTTTCGTGCTATTTTCTTTTTCATAAAGCGAAATAGAATCTAAGATATAGGGAAGTTTATGGTTCTTTCCAAAAATGACAATATGCTTATCATGATATCTAGATTGATCTCTAATTTCTAATTTTATGTACGATGATAAAGGTGTAGCACGTAAGCTATCAATGTCTGATTTGGATGATGATAATACATAAAGTAAATCATGATGTGTATAGATGGGAATGGCTTTATTGTGCGTTTCCATGAATGTCTTTGGATCTGTGAAAGGCACTGTATAGAACTCTGCACCTTCAAAAGATAAGAGTTCATGATAAACTTGATTGAGTTCCGGCATCAGTAATGTTTGAGCGATCAAACGTCCCATAAGTTCATCGGGTAGAAGCGGTAATATCTGGTCACTTCGTTTGGCATTTTTAGCAATATAATCGTTGATTAAACCAACAGATTTTCTTTCTTTAACTTCTACTAAAATCGTTTGATTTTCGCTTATGTTTAAATTCGAAACGAGCATCAACGTTTTCATGGCAAGCATATCGGTATGCGATGTGCTTTGATCTTTATTTTCATCTGCTAAAATAATGATGGCTTTCGCTTGTTCGATACACACGCCCATCAAATCACTTTTCGCAAAGACCTCACCTTGTCTCACAATGATGTTGAGTTTTTTCTGTTTTTGACGACCAAAAAGCTTTCTTGAAATGGCATCTTCAATCATCTCTTTTGGATGTTGAGATAAGATGACAACCGTTGTTGTTTCATCATCATAACGATAATCAGCAATCAGTTCAAGACCTTTATAATTCCAGTTTAACATCACGATATGATCAGCAAGATAGAGTTTATTTTTACCTTCTTTTGCTGTTTCAATAATCGATGAAAAAAGATTTCCCACATAACCGATGATGCCACCCGTGAACGTAATCATGGATATCAAAATGACGATAATAGACATGATTCGTATCGCATAAGGAACTGTTGGATCGTAAAAGCCTGGTTCAAGCATCCATGTAATACCCGATTCCCATAATGCTTTCACGATACTGCCATACTGACCAGGAGCAATCACATAGGCGAGTAAAGATGAGATAAACCATAACAAGATGTTAAACATGACGATCATGATGAGCAAAATACCGCGAGCATTTTGATCACGTTTTATACTTAGCCATTGTCTGAATGACTTTGACATATCTTCACTCCTTATCCTTATTCTTTCTTGTTATCTTTCGCTTCATGAACAACAACTTGTGGGAATGGAATGTTAATCTTTTCTTGATCAAAGATCAGTTTGAGTTCCCGGTTGAGCGCACGTCTAACTTTGTTTCGATTGATTTCTTCACACTTTGCTGTCACTCTCATGACAACCGATGAATCAGCAAGTTGATCGACACCTACATAAAATGGGCCTTCTACGATTTCCGGAATTTGTTTTTTGATGTTTGGTAAATGCTTTTTAATGGTATCTTCAACCTTGGCTAAATCAGCCTCATATTCAACAGAAATATCGGAGATAGCAACCGATAATTCCACCGATGTATTGATAATACCGCGAATGTCTGAGTTATTAATGATGAGGACGTCTCCATTTAAATCTTCAATCTTCGTCGTTCTTATACCAATCTCACGGACAATACCTCTTCTGCTATTGATTTCAACGATATCACCTACAACGAATTGGCGTTCAAAGATGATGAATAATCCTGCTAAGATATCTTCAATTAAACTTTGTGCTCCAAAAGATAATGCAAGACCAATGATTCCAGCACCAGCAAGGAGGGTTGGTGTATCAACACCCCATGCAGATAAAATCAAGAATGCTGCAATAATGAAACTTGTATATCGTATCACCGAGGACATGAGTTTTCCAACGGTTTCACCGCGGTGGCCTTTTCGTGTGAGCAGATTAACCAAGAAAAGAAAGAGTTGGTTTAAAATCCACACGAACACCAAAATGGTGATACTTTCTAGTATAGTCACATAATGATTTTGAAGAAATCGAACAATGTTAAAAAACTTACCAATGGAATTGCTGATGATGGCTGAAAACGTCGTCCCCGGGAAAAGAACATCCGCTAAACTTCCTAATAAGATTAGAATAACGATGACACATGAGATGACGATAACTCTCACTTTTTCTTGTTTACTGCGGTCTCTAAAGTTCATAGATTTCACTCCTTGTGATAGATTTCATCATGAATGACATGACGGATGATATAGTGTTGTTCATTACGTATCCCGATGACGATGCGATAGCTCATCACATCAGGAATGAGAATGGTGAATTGAACGGATTTACTGTTGATACCCGGAGTAAAACTGAAAGTTTCTGAACCCATCCATATGGGTTGTTCTCCTGATACATCATAAATCTCAACATAGGGAATTTGGAAATGATGAGAGGGATCAACGACGGTAATACTTACCTCGAAATACATCAGTTGTTCATTGATCTCATAGGTGACTTGATAGTCACTTAATGTTACAACCTCTTCTTCAAGAAGTGTAACACTCTCTTCCCTCAATGTGCTTGGATTGATATAAGTTGCAACAACAAGAATACGATAGGTTGTTTGAGCCTTCAAGTCTGTTAAGAAAATATCGTGTTCATAACCTTCGATGTCATCAGAATGAATGGTTTGTGAATAACGCTTTTGACTACCTTCATAAACATCAATCGCATACTTCACACGAACTGAATCCTCACCGCTATGATAAAGCGTTAAATCAATTTGATTTTGGTCAACGCGATCAAGATAAACAGAACTGTATAAGTTAAAGGGCGGTGTTACCCACATCTCATCAAGAATGATAGGTCCTTCTAAAGTCATTGCTTCTAAGTAGAGATGTGTTCTACTAAAGAGATGAAAGATCTCAACGGTCTCTCGATCACTGGTAATGAGGACGGACTGATAGAAAGGTTGGTCTTCATAGGTATAACCATAGTAGAGCGTGACCGATTGATAAATGGATTCTGGATCTCGAACAAGGACATCAATCTCATATGCAGGTTCCATCTGATCACCAACAGGTCGATACCCTAAAATCGATCCTCCCGGTGAGTCTTTTGTTCGAATGACTCGGGTATCTAATCGTTCTTGACCAAATCCTTTATTGCCATAGATACTTAACCGGTAATCCGTATTTGACCTTAATCCTTCAAAATAACCACTCGATTCACCAAGATCAATCGATACTTCTTTTCGATCGAGCTGACTTTCTAAGACGACCATGAGTGAGTCAAGTTGAAGTGCTTGATCATGATCTGTGACCGACACTTGATAAGTAATGATATCGATCAATCCTTCAGCTTTAATAATTTTCGCTTCAGGGCTTTTTGGTACAAAAAGTGTAACAGCAACAATCACTGCTGCTGTAACAATAAAAGAAGACAACCATGTCTTAACGATTTCGTATTGACTTTTCTTTAAGCGACGTCTTGATGCATGCATGTGTTCACCAACACCTCAATTCAAGAGCGTGTCATCGTGATGCCATCTTGGTGCCATTTGCTTATATTATACGCCAATTGAGGACGTATGTTCACTCTTTATTTCATATCAATCAACAAAAAAGTGGATGCGTTATCCACTTATTTTAACTGTTCTTGTTTTGCAAGATTGCTATGAGCATCACGCGTGATGCGTAAATCGAAAAGTAATGTGATGAGACTCTTGTGATAAGGTATAAACGTTCCTTGATCAATCATGGATAGAATCTCTTGAAGTGAAGCCCACTTCACCTGTTGAACTTCTTCATATTGTAGTTTTAATGTAGAAAGATCAAGATCTCTTTCAATCAAATACATATCATCATAACCAAAGGAAAAAGGAATAGTGAGCACAGGGCGTTCGTTACCAAGATCAATGGATAAACCGAGTTCTTCTAAGACTTCACGCTCAGCAGCTTTTCTCGATGTATCCCCTGCTTGAGAACTTCCTCCTACTGTGATATCCCACATATTGGACCATCCCTTTTTAAAGGGTTGTCTTTGTTGAATGAGCATCTCACCTTTTGAGTTAAAAATGCACACATGAACGACTAAGTGATAATAACCTTGAGGAACTTTTTTTCCTCGCTCTAACGTCTTTCCTGTTAACTGTCTATTATGATCGTATAAATCCCAAAGTTCCATATGCTCACCGGTACTTTCTGACAATCGCATCCATCTCAGGTTTGCGTTCTTCGAAGCGTTTCACAAGTGTTAATTGACTCATCGCACGTTCAAGATTATGTTTGGGACGATGAATCTTAAAATAATGATCACCGAGAAGATAGTCCATCAAAAAGCGCATACCAAGTTCTAAAGTAATCAAAATGGCACTATCACTTAAATGCTCAAATTCAGTTTCAGTCATGGTCTTTTTCAAAGGTTTGATAAACCCACGCGTGAAAGCATCATAATAATCAAGATTGACATCAATCAAAGAAAGATCGGTTTCATCCTCTTTCGCAGTGCTACATCCAAACCGTATGGCATCGCCAAAATCATAGAGCAAACTACCTGGCATCACAGTATCTAAATCAACCAAACACTTGACCTTGGGCTCATCTTTATCAAAAAGAATATTATTGATCTTTGTGTCATTATGTGTGACACGTAGTGGGATGGTTTTATTCTCAATACCTTTGACAACAAGATGCATGAAGGATGCACGTTCATGAATAAAATGAATCCATGGTTTGGCTTCTTCAATGCGCTCAGGAATCGCTTGTTTAAGCGATTCAATGAAATGAAGATAGCGCTTAGGTGTATGATGAAAATCATTAATGGTTTCATATAAAAGATTCGCATCAAAGGAATGAAGTCGGTGTTGAAATTCACCAAAAGCTTCTCCTGCAAGTTCAAGATATCTGGCATCTGGAACTTGTTCATATGAAACAGAATTTTTAACAAAGTGATAAAGACGATAATATCCTCGTTCTTCTTTAATGAATGATTCACCTTCTAAAGTGGGAACATACGTTAAAACTTTATCTTTCCAGTCGATGCCCTCTTTTTCATATTGGCTTTTGATATGTTCAGTAACCAGTTCGATATTTCTCATCAACTCTGGAATTTTCTTAAAGACTGCTGGGTTAATCCATTGTAAAATGTATTGGCGAAACGGCTTTTCGCACGTAACTAAATAGGTTTCATTGATGTGTCCAAATCCAAATTTTTCATGTGAATCATATGTTCCTTCATACAAAAAACGTTCAATAATTGTTCTCATAGTCTACCCCAGATCGGAAGAGCACACGTCTGAACTCCAGTCACCGAATACGATC
>CALKAH010000115.1 GCA_937983315.1 uncultured Acholeplasmataceae bacterium
GATCGTATTCGGTGACTGGAGTTCAGACGTGTGCTCTTCCGATCTATGGACAAACAGGGTAATCCCATAAAGCCCTATGTCATCACAACCATCGATGATGTGAGAGCTTGGATGGAGGAGGAATCCTGAGATGATGGCAAAAACGAAAATTAACCAAGGAATTAAAAAAGTTGGGTCTAAGCTATCCGATAGTATGACTAAAACCATTCATTTTTTAGAAGATAAAAACCGGACGACGTATATCTTTTTAGCACCTTATGTCTTGCTTTTCTTCACGTTTATCGTCGTTCCTGTTTTTCTTGCGTTTATTTTAAGTTTTACCTATTTCAATGGTATACAGTTTCCTACCTTCAATGGATTTAATAATTATCTTTACATCTTAACTGAAGATGATGTTTTTATGAAAACCATTCTACCGAACACCCTTCTTTTCAGTTTTATTGTGGGACCAGGTGGATACATATTAAGCTTTTTATTAGCGTGGATGCTTTCCCAAGTGACACCCAAGATGCGCACAGTGCTTGCTCTGATTATCTATTCACCCTCTATGACTGCCGGGATTGCGATTGCCGTGGTATGGAAAATCATGTTCTCAGGTGATGAGCAAGGCATTATCAATTCATGGTTACTTAGACTTTCTCTTCTCAATGAACCACTGCAGTTTCTTCAAAATCCCGATTATTTAATGCCAATTATGATTTTAGTTTCCTTATGGGGTTCAATGGGTGTCGGTTTCTTGGCTATTTTAGCAGGGTTATTAAACGTAAATAAAGAACTCTATGAAGCAGCTTATATTGATGGGATGAGAAACAGACTTCAAGAAATCTTTTACATCACGATTCCTGCGATTAAAAAGCAAATGATGTTTTCTGCGGTCATGAGTATTGTGGGGACATTCTCTGCAGGTGCGATTGGTGTTGCACTCTCAGGATCGAATCCTACACCTCAAAACGCTGGTCAAATGATTATTAATCATATTGAGGATTATGGAATCTTGCGATCTGAGATGGGAGTTGCTGCTGCATTATCAGTGATCTTGCTTCTCATCATTTTAGCGTTTAGTACATTCTTTTCACGGATTCTCAAAGAAGACGATTAAGGAGGGAAAACGATGATTGGTGTAAATTTCAATCCACAACATTATCATAAATCACAAAATAAACTTTACGCTTTCCTATTCCCGTTTGCGTTTTTTATGTCGCTGCCAATCGTCTACATTTTCTAATCGGCGTTTAAACCTATCGATGAGCTTT
>CALKAH010000116.1 GCA_937983315.1 uncultured Acholeplasmataceae bacterium
ATGAAGAACTGCTTATTGGCAAATGTGAAAATTGTGGGATCAAGATCAAATCCATCAAAGGCAAGAAAAAGAAAAGGTTTTGCTCTGACAGATGCAGGTGGGACTGGTGGAACAATTACCACAAGAAGAAATAATTGTATCAATAAAGGTAATGTTTATCGTCTTAATAACTTGACTAAACCCCCTAAAAGAGTGATGTATAGTGTAACAAAAGAGGAGGTAAATGATGAAGGAAAAGAAGATAACCAAAATAGAAGCATTACCCAAATTAGCAAAGAAACCTAAAGTCGCTGCCTACGCTAGAGTCTCAAGTGGTAAAGATGCCATGCTTCACTCGCTTTCTACTCAAGTTAACCATTATAAGAAACTGATTCAAGATAATAGCGAATGGTCATTTGTTGGTGTGTATGCGGATGAAGCGTTAACTGGAACAAAAAATTCAAGAGAAGAGTTCCAACAATTACTCACAGATTGTAGAACTGGATTCGTTGATATGATTATCACAAAGTCCATATCGAGATTTGCTAGAAACACTGTCACTTTACTTGAAACTGTCAGAGAGCTTAAGTCACTAGGTATCGATATATTCTTTGAAGAACAGAACATTCATTCCATCAGTGGTGAAGGTGAGATGATCCTTACGTTCCTTGCGACATTTGCACAAGAGGAATCCAGAAGCACATCAGATAATATGAAATGGAGAATCCAGAAAGATTTCGAGCAAGGTATCATGTGGGGTGGTAAATCCTGTTTGGGATATAAGTTGGAAAACAAAAGGTATGTTCTTGTTCCAGAAGAAGCCGAGATTGTCAAAACGATCTATCAATTATACCTAAACGGTAATGGTGATGAACAAATATGCAAATTACTTAATATGATGGACATATCACCAAACAATGGAACAAAGTGGCACTGGTCAACGATAAGGAATATTCTAACCAATTACAACTATACAGGAGATTTGATTCTACAGAAAACATATAGAGAAAATCATCTCACGAAGAAAAAGAGAATCAACAATGGTGAATACAATCAATACTTAATCAAAGATGATCATGAACCGATTATATCGAAAGAGATATATCACAAAGCACAACGAATTCGAAAACAAAGACTATCAAAGATAAATTCAAAACCAGCCATCAGAAAGTATGCCTTTTCAGGTATGCTCAAATGTGGCGTGTGTGGTAGAGGTTATTCCCACAAGAGCACATCTCATAATGATATTTGGAAATGTTCTTATGCACTGAAAAGAGGAGTTGAAGCATGTCATTCAAAACAAGTCCCTACCAAAATACTGATAGATGCTTCTAATCATATACTGAATAGACAAGAGTTTGATGAAGGCTTCTTCAAATCAAAAGTAGACTTCATATTGGTGATGCCTAACAGAAAACTTATCTTTCAATTGAAGGATGGAACAAGTAAAGAATACTTCTGGAAAGAAAAGTCAAGAAGTGAATCATGGACACCTGAAATGAGAGAACAAGCTAGAATCAAGGAATTGAATCGTTTGAAAGGAGTGATTGATAATGGCTAAGGTTACAGTAATACCATCAACGATCAATCCGATCACTCAGATGCCAATCAATGCGACCACTACAAAAAAGGTAGCTGCTTATGCAAGAGTTTCTACAAACTCTGATGAACAATACACAAGCTATGAAGCACAGGTCACTTACTACCAGAAGTATATTCAGGACAGACCTGATTGGGAATACACTCGCGTTTATGCGGATGAAGGGATCACTGGAACCAATACCAAAAAACGTGTTGAATTCAATCGAATGATCAAGGATGCTTTAAATGGTAAAATTAACCTCATCATTACCAAATCAATCTCGAGATTCGCTCGAAACACGCTCGATACTATTTCGTATGTAAGAAAGTTAAAAAACAATGGAATAGAAGTATTTTTTGAAAAAGAGAATCTCTGGACTCTGGATCCCAAGAGTGAGCTTATCTTAACTATCATGGCATCTATTGCTCAAGAAGAATCGAGATCCATTAGTCAAAACGTGACATGGGGTAAAAGAGTGGGATTCCAAGAAGGTAAAGTATCGTTTGCATATAAGAACTTTATGGGTTACAAGAAAGAAGATGACAAAATCGTGATTGATGAAAATCAAGCAGTGATTGTTAAGATTATTTACCGGATGTTTCTAGTCGAAGGCAAGACAGCAACAGGCATAGCAAGATATCTTAAATCACAGAATATTAAAACCCCAACTGGTAAATCAACTAATTGGACAAAGAACACAGTAACTTCAATTTTAACCAACGAGAAATACAAAGGTGATGCATTACTCCAAAAAACATTTACGGATAATTACCTTGAACATTCAGTAGTGAAGAACACTGGGCAGATACCACAATATTATGTTGAAAATAGTCATCCGGCAATTATCGATCGTGATATGTGGGAACAGGTGCAAGTTGAGTTTGGAAGAAGAGAAGCACTTGGAGTACAGTATTCATCATCTGATATATTTGCATCCAAACTCATATGTGAAGATTGTGGAGGATTCTATGGTAAGAAGAAATGGCATTCCAATTCCAAGTATTCAAGATTTATCTATCAATGCAATAACAAGTTCCACAAGCATAAAGACAAATGCATGACTCCGAATCTTAAAGAAGAAGACATCAAATTGAAATTTATCAAGGCTTACAACATAGTTATGGAAGATAAGGAAAGGATCCTACAAGACACGATAGAAGTAATTGAACTATTAACCGATACAACAAAGCTCGAAAGTGATATATCTAAGGTTGAGGGTGAGCTCATCGTTGTATCTGAATTGGTGAATAAACGCGTCAAAGAAAACGCCAAGACAAATACTGACATTAATGACCACAACAAGAAATATGAAGAACTATCAAGCCGCTAGATCGGAAGAGCGTCGTGTAGGGAAAGAGTGTAGATCTCGGTG
>CALKAH010000117.1 GCA_937983315.1 uncultured Acholeplasmataceae bacterium
GAGCTAAAAGCTGAATTATTCAACCTACGCTTTCAACTTGCAGTAGGACAGCTTGAAAATACCGCTCGTATTAGTCAAGTTAAAAAGACGATTGCACAAATGAAGACAATCATTAGTGAACGAAACGAATAAGGAGGATACTATGGAACGTAATAATCGTAAAATTTATACCGGTAAAGTTGTATCCGACAAAATGGATAAAACGATCACGGTGGTTGTTGACACTTACAAGATGGACCCTTTATATGGCAAGCGCGTAAAGGTTTCCAAGAAGTTCCACGCGCATGACGAAGAAGGCTTAGCAGGAATTGGTGATACTGTAACCATTATGGAAACACGCCCACTTTCAAAAACCAAGAGATTCCGTCTCGTAGAGGTTGTTGCTAAGGCCGATCTAGTTTAGGGAGGAAAACGCTATGATTCAACAAGAAAGTAGATTAGTTGTTGCTGACAACAGTGGCGCTAAAGAAGTCCTTGTGATTAAAGTGCTCGGCGGCACACGTCGTCGCTACGCTAACATCGGTGATATCGTCGTCGTGACTGTTAAAAAAGCTTCACCAGCAGGTGCGGTTAAGAAGAGTGACGTCGTCAAAGCTGTCATCGTTCGTACCGTTTCCGGACTTCGCCGTGCAGATGGCTCATACATCAAGTTTGATGATAATGCAGTCGTCATTATTAAAGATGACTTAAACCCACGTGGTACCCGTATTTTCGGACCAGTGGCAAGAGAGCTCAGAGAAAAGAACTTCATGAAGATCGTTTCTTTAGCTCCAGAAGTACTATAAGGAGGTTCAATCGATGTATATCAAAGCTGGAGATACAGTTGCAGTCATCGCTGGAGCCGATCAATTCGTAACTGACAAAAAAGGGAATAAATCCCGTAAAACAGGCCGCGTTATCAAAGTGTATCCAAGAACGGATCGCGTGTTGGTTGAAGGTGTCAACATGGTTAAAAAACATCAAAGACCAACCCAAGCCAATGATAAGGGCGGTATCGTAGAAAAAGAAGCACCCATTCATGTTTCGAACGTAGCACTCCTTGATCCAAAGACAGGTAAACCAACCCGTATCGGCATCAAAGAAGTCGATGGTAAGAAGATCCGCTACGCGAAAAAATCAGGCGCAAGCCTTGATAAATAAGGAGTTTAGACAATGAGCATCATTAAAGATAGATATGACAATGTTGTCAAACCCGAACTGATTAAGGCATTTAATTACACGTCTGTGATGCAGGTGCCTAAAATTGAAAAAATTGTTGTCAACATGGGTGTCGGTGACGCTGTATTCAACCCCAAAGTCTTAGACGATGCAGTTGAAGAACTAAGAGCAATCACCGGTCAAAAACCACTTGTAACCAAAGCTAAAAACTCCATTTCTAACTTCAAACTTAGAGAAGGTATGGCCATTGGTACAAAGGTTACACTTCGTGGTGACCGCATGTGGTTCTTCCTTGATAAGCTGATTAATATCGCTCTTCCACGTGTTCGTGACTTCAGAGGAATTTCTTCAAATTCGTTTGATGGTCGTGGTAACTATACCGTGGGAATCAAGGAACAAATCATTTTCCCAGAAATCAGCCTCGACAAAGTTAAAAAAGTTCGCGGTATGGACATCGTAATTGTAACAACGGCAAAATCAGACCAAGAAGGTCGTCAACTCTTGACGCTCCTTGGCATGCCGTTTAAGAAGTAAGGAGGCGCACTATGGCAAAAAAATCAAAGATCGTTAAAGAAGCAAAGCGTCGGGAAATTGTTGAACGTTACGCAGACATTCGTGCGGAACTTAAGGAAAAAGGCGATTACGCTGCACTTTCTAAGCTTCCACGCAATGCATCTCCCACACGTTTAAGAAATCGCGATGCACTTGATGGTCGTCCAAGAGGCTTTATGCGCAAGTTTGGCTTGTCACGTTTAACATTCCGTGAATTGGCACACAAGGGTGAACTCCCCGGTGTCAAAAAAGCAAGCTGGTAAGGAGGAAGAACAATGGTTATGACTGATCCAATTGCGGATATGCTGACCCGTATTCGCAACGCAAATAGAATGCGTCATGAAAAAGTAGAAATGCCAGCTTCTCGTTTGAAGACTGATGTCTTAGCAGTTCTCAAAAAAGAAGGCTTCATCGTCGACTACCAAGTCGCAAAAGATGGCGTCCAAGGCAAAATTGTTGTCACCTTGAAATACACATCCAATAAGGAACGTGTCATCAAGGGACTAAAACGGATATCGAAACCAGGTCTTCGTGTTTATACATCAGTTGAGAATTTACCCAAGGTGTTAAACGGTCTCGGAATCGCTGTGATTTCCACATCCAAAGGTATTATGACCGACCGTGAAGCACGTTTGGCCCAAGTTGGCGGCGAAGTGCTCGCTTACGTTTGGTAATTAAGGAGGATATTATGTCACGTATAGGTAATAAAGTGATTCATGTTCCTGCTGGCGTTACTGTAACGATTAATCCGAATAACCATGTAGTGGTTAAAGGACCAAAAGGTCAACTTGAATTCACATTTAACGACATGCTCACCATCAAGCAGGAAGGTAAAGATATTCATATCAGCCGTCCAAATGATGAAATTTTCTCACGTAAAATTCACGGCACAACTCGCGCTTTGTTAGCAAACATGGTTCATGGTGTGTCCGTAGGCTTCAAAAAGCAACTTGAAATTCGCGGTGTTGGTTACCGTGCAGCACTCCAAGGTCACGTGGTCAATCTAGCGATGGGTTATTCTCATCCTGTTGATCTCGAGATTCCAAAGGGACTCACGGTCACGATTCCAAAGAACACCGATATCGTCATCGAAGGTGCTGACAAGCAAATGGTTGGTGAATTCGCAGCGAAGATCAGAAGTGTTCGTAAGCCAGAGCCTTACCTTGGAAAAGGTATTCGCTATGTTGACGAATATGTGGCTAGAAAAGCCGGAAAGACTGCTAAGTAAGGGAGGACGCACATATGATTAGAAAAATTTCAAGTAATGTAACTCGTCAAAAGCGTCATCTTCGTATCCGCAAGATCGTGCAAGGCACACAAGAACGTCCAAGACTATCTGTCTATCGTTCGAATACCGCTATCTATGTTCAAATCATCGATGACGAAAAGCAAACAACATTGCTTTCCGCACGTTCTCAGGAACTCGGCCTTAAGCATTCAAACATTGAAACCGCTAAGGCAGTTGGTAAATTGATTGCTGAAAAGGCATTAGCCCAAGGTGTAACATCAGTCGTCTTTGATCGCAGTGGTTATCTTTACCACGGCAAGGTCAAAGCATTAGCTGAAGCTGCACGTGAAGCTGGCCTGCAATTCTAAGGAGGAGAACGAACATGGCAAAAGAAAGATACATGCAAGAAGAACAAACCGACAACCAGTTCGAAGAACGCGTTGTTGCCATTAACCGCGTCACCAAAGTTGTTAAGGGTGGTCGCCGTTTCCGTTTCGCAGCCTTAGTTGTTATCGGTAACAAGCAAGGTCAAGTCGGCTTTGGTACAGGTAAAGCTGCCGAAGTTCCCGATGCGATTAAAAAAGCAGTTGAACAAGCGAAAACAAACATGATCAATGTTCCCATCGTTGGTTCAACCATTCCTCATGAAATCACAGGTCACTACGGTGCAGGAAAAGTTTTCTTAAAGCCTGCTGCTGAAGGTACTGGTATCATCGCTGGTGGTGCGGTCCGTGCTGTATTCGAACTCGCTGGCGTCAATGATATTCTCTCCAAGTCTCTTGGTTCAAGCACACCCATCAACATGGTTCGTGCAACCTTTAAAGGTTTACAAGAACTGAGAACTGCTGAAAAAGTCGCTGCTCTTCGTGGCATCGATGTCTCGGAGTTGGTCTAATGAAACTACAAATTACACTCAAAAGAAGCTTGATTGGTCGCAAGCCCAATCAAATTAAAACAGCACATGCATTAGGACTAAGAAAAGTTAATCAAGTTGTGGTAAAAGAGGCTAACGAAGCCATTACCGGAATGGTAAACACCATCCTTCATTTGGTTGACGTACAAGAAGTAGAGTAAGGAGGACGACCCATGTTAAACGAATTAAGACCCGTAGAAGGTGCTCGTAAAAACCGTAAACGTGTTGGTAGAGGTCCTGGTTCTGGAACCGGTAAAACTGCTGGTAAAGGTACCAAAGGTCAGCTCGCACGCTCAGGTGGAGGCGCTCGCCCAGGTTTTGAAGGTGGACAGATCCCCTTCTTCCAAAGACTTCCAAAGCGTGGATTCAATAACGTTAACCGTAAGGAATACGCTGTCGTCAATTTATCAGATTTGAATCAATTCAATGATGGTGAAGTGATTACGCCAGAAGTATTAATCGCTCGCAATGTTTTGAAGAAGCTTAACTCTGGTGTTAAAGTTCTTGCGAACGGTACATTAGAAAAAAAGCTAACCGTCAAAGCACATGTCTTTTCAAAGGCTGCTGAAGCAGCTATCGTAGCGGCTGGTGGAACTGTCGAGGTGATGTAACGTGTGGCTGCGTATTCAACGAATTCTAAGTAACAAAACGGTCATGCTACGCTTAGCATTTACCCTATTCATTCTGTTGGTTGTTAGAATTACAAGTCATATCACGGTACCCCTTTTTGACACGCGTGCGATTGTTCAATTTATGGAATCATCCGGTAGCTTTGTTGCCATCTTGAATAACTTCAGTGGTCAAGCTCTCGAACGTTTCTCAATCCTCGCACTAGGGATTTCTCCCTACATCACTGCATCAATCGCCATTCAGATGCTCCAAATGGTCGTTCCATCCTTCAAGGAGTGGAGTGAACAAGGTGAAACAGGTAAGCAAAAACTCAACCGTATCACCCGTTATGCATCGATTGGTTTAGCATTCATTCAAGCGTTCGCACTCATCATTGGAATGAGCGTTAATGGTAGCGTGCTCGTACCTTCCCTCGAAGCATCTGCTGTTGAACAATATCGTTATGTGTTCTACATCTACATGGCACTCGTCATGACAGGTGGTTCAGCACTTGC
>CALKAH010000118.1 GCA_937983315.1 uncultured Acholeplasmataceae bacterium
GGTAAGAATGCTACTGAATTTGATGCAGCACTTGCTAATCCAGGTGATATTGTTTCTGGTGTGACATACACGAAAGATTTGGTGGACATCTTAATTGATGCCCTTGTGGATGAGGTGAACTAAAATGACAGAAGCAAAAAAAGTTCCAGTAAAAAAAGTAGAACCTGCTGTTGAAACAGAACCCTCCTTATGGGAAATTTTCACCAAAGGTATTTGGAAAGAAAATGGTATCTTCGTCATGGTTCTTGGACTATGTCCTTCACTTGCTGTTACATCGAGCTTTGAAGGTGCATTTGGTATGGGAATTCTCGTTATCCTTGTCTTAATGATGACCAATACTTCTGTATCACTTATTCGAAAAGTTGTTCCAGATACTGTCCGTATTCCCGTTTATGTCATTATTATTGCGACTGAAGTGACCATAACAAAGATGCTTGTTGATGCCTTTGCTCCAGCGCTTGCGACACAACTCGGTGTCTTTATTGCCTTGATTACTGTCAACTGTGTTGTCTTTGGACGCGCTGAATCGTTTGCATCGAAGAACAATGTGATCAAGTCATTATTAGATGGCATCGGTGTAGGTATCGGATTTGCATTATCGCTTGTCATTATTGGTTTCTTTAGAGAATTCCTTGGAACCGGCGCTATTGTACTCGGTAAAACATTGCCACTAGGCTTTGAATATACACTGTTTGAAGGGTTAGGTCTGGGCAAATATGCATTTGCTGTTCTTGTTCAACCTCCCGGAGCATTTATGGTGATTGGTATTATCTTAGCCATCATCACAGCCTCACGTCAAACAAAGGGGGTTAAGAAATAATGAACTTAATTGCGATTTTAATCTCTTCAATGATTATTAATAACATCGTATTGATGCAATTCTTGGGACTATGTTCATTCTTTGGTGTCTCAACCAAGATGAAATCTGTTGTTGGTATGGGGTTAGCGGTGATCACGGTCATCTTCTTATCAGCAGCGATTACATATCCTTTATATCACCTCGTTTTAGTTGAACTTAAGATCCAATACATCGATACGATTGCCTTTATTCTTGTCATCGCATCTCTTGTTCAATTGACCGAATTGATCATTAAACGCTTTAGCCAAAGTTTATACAAAGCACTTGGTGTTTATCTACCTTTGATTGCAACAAACTGTGCTGTACTTGGAGTTGCTTTAACGAACGTCGCAACACCTCAATCCTATCCAGAAGCTTTAATGTTTGCTTTAGGTTCTGGTTTAGGATATGCCTTCATTATTATTACCTTCACGGCGATTCGTCTTCGTCTTGATTCTGCCAACGTACCCAAGGCAATGAAAGGTTTACCCATTGCATTTATCACCGCAAGTCTCATGGCGATGGCATTCATGGGTTTATCAGGCATAATCTAATGCAATATTTAATTGTTGTTGGAGTCATTGCGGCTTTCATCGGATTATACATGGGTGCGATGTATCTGAATTCGAAAGTTGCTGTACCGGAATCGTGCAAACAAGCTTATCTTGAAGCACAATCCTGTGAATCTTGTGCATCTAAAAGCGGTCGTGCATCATGCAGCTTTAATGATACACTTGAGTTTTTAAAGGAGGTCAAACTATAATGGACGCATTACTACCATTCCTTATTCTTGGTGGGCTAGGTATTGTACTAGGCATCATTTTATCACTTGCAAATCAATACCTTCAAGTTCAGGAAGACCCCAGAATTGATGAAGTTGAAAAGTTATTACCCAACTATAACTGTGGTGCTTGTGGTACACCAGGCTGCCGTGCGTTTGCGACAGGCATTTTAAATGGAGAAGTCAAAAATCTATCTCGTTGCAAACCTGGTAAAGCCGAAAAACACTTCAATCCTATTCTTGCTTACTTAAAAGATCATCCCAATACGGATGGTTCGATCGTTGATGTGAAGATTTAGGACATTCATTGTCCTTTTCTTTACTTTATAGAAATCTATTTGAATTGAGGGATACCCGTGAAAAAAGGGTTACTGTTTGCTTTACTCATCCTTTCGGTTTTTGGATTATCATCATGCAAAAAACCAGAAGACTATGCGTTTAATTTTTACGAATACATGGATACCTTCATCAGTATAAACCTCTATACCGATAGTCAAGAGCATGCTGAAACACTCGAAGAAGGCGTTGAGGATATCTATCGAACATACCATGAACTGACAAACAACTATGAACCTCTCTCATCTAATTCTGGATTCAAAGAGAATTTGTTTAGCATTAATGGTCGAATCAATGAAGACATTGAAATTGATCAAGAACTCTACGAAATCTTAGAAAAAGCAGACGAAATTCATACGCTCACAAATGGTTATTTTGATATCTCGATTGGTAAGATGGTCGATGTTTGGAAAGATGTCATTTTGAATGAAGAAGCTGGCTATTTGCACAATGAAATACCAGAAGCTGTCTTTAATCAAATCTTAGAAGATCTTGAAGCTATCGATGTCATCGAAGAGCCTTTCGTATTAACTGAATCTGAAGGGAAATTCTATATTCGTTTAACACATGAAGATGTCAAACTTGATCTTGGTGCTCTTTCTAAAGGATACGCGACACAACTCGTTTATGATTATCTCGTGAGTGAAGGTGTTGAGTATTTTTCAATCACCGCAGGCAGCAGTTCCATCTCAGTTGGAAAAAACTATAATCGAGATACGCATATGTACCATGTATCACTCGCAAACCCCATTGAAACAACAGGGGTTTATGGGATGATGTATGTTCAAAATCGTGCAATCAATACGAGCGGTAACTTTGAACAATATGCCCTTTATCAAGGCTTACGCTACCATCATGTCATTTCACCCAAGACAAAAATGCCTGCGCAATACTATCATACTGTCACAGTATTGGGGAATGATGCGGGTATTTTAGATGCTTTATCGACGGCTTTATTCTCAATGCCTTCGACAGAGTTTGAAACATTTTTAACAACCTTACAAGATGATTATGAACTTGAAATCATTCGTTTCAACTATGATGAAACGGTCACAACATTTTTGAAAGATACGGTTTTTGAGGAGTACGATCGATGATGCAGGCAACCCAACAAAAGAAGCGAGATCTCATCTTAATAGGACTCTTATTTATCCTTTTAGGAGGAGCATTTCTTTTGTTTCGTATCCTCGCTTTCAGCGAAGATGCATCCCTAGCACACGTCTATTATGGCACTTCGAGCAACCCTATTGTTACGATTGATTTCACGAAACAGACAATCACTAGACATTATGATCAATCGCTTCCTGAAGGGATTTCCGAAGATTATCCAATCATCGATGAAGAGCAAAGAACCATTACTTTATTGGGAGATTACACCATTGGTGGTGTCCGTCAAATCGTGGTGATCCGATATGATTATGGACGTCGAAGTGTTCAAATTATCGAAGAACAAAGTCCTAATAATATATGTAGTAGAGAAGGAGAATCAACTGGATTTCCTTTGATCTGTTTACCCAACCGAATTCGTGTTGAGTTTGTGACTGATCAAGGAGATTTCACAGTTTAGTCAACCATGAAGAAAACCCGAAAAATGACGCTACTGGCCAATTTTCTTGCGATTGCCATCGTCTTGAATATAATTGAATCCGCCATACCCGTCATCCCTGTTCCGGGTGCCAAGTTAGGGTTTGCCAATGTGGTAACGCTGATTGTTCTTTATGTCTACTCGTTTAAGGACTCATCCTTATTAACACTCGCGCGTGTAGTTTTGGTTTCCTTACTCACCGGTAAATTGTTAGGTCCTGTCTTCTATATGAGTATGAGTGGAGCGATCCTCGCGATGCTTGCCATGGGATTTTTTAAGAAACTCAATTTCTTTGGTGTGCTCGGTGTGAGTGTCTTAGGCTCTATTTTTCACTGCATCGGACAAATCATTGGAGGATATTTTGTGATAGGAAGTACAGCGATTGTTCTCTACCTTCCCATCATGCTCTTCTTAAGTATACCTGCCGGTGTTGTGACAGGTTTAATCACCCAGCGTTTTCTCAAAATATGGCAAACCTGGAATCGTGATTTGATTTAATCAGTAAATTCATTTTTATGACTTGATTATTCCAATGTTGGATGATATAATGATTGCGCAAAACTTACTATGACACGTTGTCATGGCGGAAGGAGAAAACATATGAAACCAGGAATTCACCCCAAGTTTTACGTCAATAAGGTGAAGTGTGCGACATGTGGAACGGAATATGAAGTAGGAACAACAGCGAATAATCTTCGCATTGATACATGTTCACACTGCCATCCATTCTATACAGGTCAGCAAACCTTTGTACAAGCAGCTGGGCGCGTTGAAAAATTTAATAAGCGCTATGGTTTGAACGAAAAGAAGTAAAACAAACAACGTGATCAACGTCACGTTTTTTATTAGACATGTGACATGAAAGGGGATTTTGAGATGTATCATACGTACAAAAACGGATTTATTGAAGTTGTCTGTGGACCCATGTTTGCTGGTAAAACCGAAGAACTGATTCGCCGTATTAGACGCTTGGAGTATGCCAAACAAAATGTACTCGTCTTTAAACCCAAGATTGACACACGTTATGCTGCAGAAGAAATCGTGTCAC
The DNA here is from genome assembly GCA_937983315.1 of uncultured Acholeplasmataceae bacterium. Taxonomy (GTDB): domain Bacteria; phylum Bacillota_I; class Bacilli_A; order Acholeplasmatales; family Acholeplasmataceae; genus Peloplasma. The sequence continues at coordinate 4,589 of CALKAH010000118.1, forward strand.
ATAACATGAGTAAAAAACCATCAATCATCATTGAAAAAAGCATGGAAATCATGAACTACGTCAAACCCGATACGGATGCAGTTGTGATTGATGAAGTTCAATTTTTTGATGATGGTATTGTTGAAATTGCAGAAAGCCTTGCTGATCGTGGCATTCGTGTCATCGTTGGTGGATTAGATCGTGACTTTCGCGGAGAACCCTTTGGTCCCATGCCAGAACTGCTTGCTCGAGCTGAATTTGTGACCAAATTAACGGCCATTTGCGTCAAGAGTGGTTTACCTGCAACCCGTACACAACGTATTATCAATGGAAAACCAGCACACTATTCTGATCCGACAATCCTTGTTGGAGCCAATGAATCCTATGAACCACGTTCGAGACATTATCATGAAGTCCCCGGAAAACCAAAAAAAGTTTAAATTCATGCGAGCTGCACTCCTTGAAGCTGCAAAAGCAGACGCGAAAGATGAAGTACCTGTAGGAGCTGTCGTTGTCTATCAGGACAAAATTATCGCGCGAGCACACAATTTACGTGAAAAAAATCAAGCATTTCACGCACATGCTGAATTTCTTGCGATGATGAAAGCAGCGAAAAAGATAGGTAGCTGGCGTTTGGAAGATTGTGATGTTTATGTTACAATGGAACCGTGCCCCATGTGTGCAGGTGCAATGATTCAATCGCGGATCAAAAATCTCTATTATGGCACAACCGACCCCAAAGCGGGTGCAGTAGATAGTGTAACGCGACTGCTTGATATTCCGTTCAATCATACGATTCATGTGGAAGCGGGCTTACTCGCTGATGAATGTCAACAGATCGTCAAATCATTCTTTAAGAAACTTCGCGAAAAATAATCTGAACTCCCCATCAAGCATCATCATTCAATAGTCGCATGTGAACCTGGTCAGGTCTTGATTGAAGCAGCCATAAGCATGTTGATTATGTGGGTGATGATGCTTGATGGGGATTTTCAATGTTTCACATATTCAAAGAAACATCACAAGTGATGATATAATAAAAATAATGGAGGTATTAACCGATGAAATTGAACTTAAAAGTATACCGTCAACTCAATAATGAACCTTTTTTAACTCAGGAAATTGACGGGAAAATGATTGAATTCCACTACATGAACGACACACCTTTTCTCTTTCAATATGCGAGTCGTGGACGTTTTGCGATTTGGACATCCGATGGACAAAACTATCGAGTCTTAATCGAAAAGAAATACTATGAAGCACTACAACCTTTCTATGAAGCTGAAGTCAATAAGATTTGGTTGAATTTTCTTGAAAATGTCAGCAGTGTTAGCCGTAAAATCAACATGTATTTTATTATACCTACACTCTTTTTATATGTTATCATCGCCGGACTAGCGACCTTCTTATTCAAGGATTATACCCTTCAGATTCTTTTAGGTATGATTGTACTTGTCGTGATATCAAACATGATTCAAGGACGTATCGTTAATAAGAAAGTAAGAGATGAAAACTTGCGTGCACAAGATTTAATTCGTGCGCACATGGGAAACGAAAACTTTGAAGCACTCATCAAAGCACAAGAAGATCACTATCATGACTACTTCAAATTTCAAGAAGAAGCATCTCAAGAAATGGTAGAACCCAATCAAGAACAGATTGAAGTGAAAGAGGACAAGAAAGATGATTCAAACACAAGCAATTAATGCGATTCGCATCTTAGGTGTCGATGCCATTAATCAAGCCAACAGTGGACACCCAGGTATTGTACTTGGGGCAGCACCGATGGCATATCAACTCTTTACCGAACACCTCAATGTCAACGTTAAAGATACGTCATGGATCAATCGTGATCGTTTTGTTCTATCTGCTGGACATGGGTCAATGTTGCTTTATGCTCTCAACCATTTGATTGGCTACAAAATCAGCATGGAAGATTTAAAACATTTCCGTCAAATTGGTAATACACCAGGACATCCTGAGTATGGTCATACCGAAGGTGTTGAAACAACGAGCGGTCCACTTGGACAAGGTATTTCTAACGCTGTAGGTATGGCGATTGCAGAAACACATCTTGCTGCGCGCTTTAATAAAGATAACTTCCCCCTGATTGACCACTATACCTATGTTTTATGTGGAGATGGTGATTTACAGGAAGGTGTCGCCATGGAAGCGATGAGTTTAGCGGGTCATTTAGGACTTGGGAAATTGATTGTACTGTTCGATTCGAATGACATTCAACTGGATGGAAAAGTTTCTTTAGCTTATAGCGAAAATCATCAAATGAAATTTGAAGCGATGGGTTGGCATTACCAACGCGTCAATGATGGTCAAGATTTATCATTGATCAATCGTGCAATTAATAAAGCAAAGAAGACGGTTAATCAACCATCCATCATTGAAGTAAAAACAATCATCGGTTTTGGAACGTCTGTTCAAGGAACCAGTAAAGTTCATGGAGCACCAGTTGGACTTGAGGAAGCACAAAAACTACGTGATAATTTAGGTTGGAGTGAACCACCTTTTTCAATCCCACAAGACATTTATGATCATTATCGTAAGAAAGTCACACTGAGGGGTCAACGTGTTTACCGTCGCTGGCAAGAACTTCTCAACCAATACCAAACGACCTATCCCAATGAATTCAAATTATTTGAATCATTTATCAAACAAGATATTCACATCAAGCAAGAGGATTTCCAAACCGAACTTCAAGGTGCTAAGGAGGCAACACGAAATGTTAGTGGAAAAATTCTTGCGAAATTATCATCGATGTATCCCAATCTTATTGGCGGTTCTGCAGATTTAACTGCATCAACCAAAGCCAAAGGTGCAGATGGGCATTTCGATAAAAACCATCGTTTGGCACGAAACATTAATTTTGGTGTTCGTGAACACGCGATGGGAGCAATTGTGAATGGTATGGTATTACACGGCGGTCTTAAAGTCTTTGGAGGAGCATTCTTCGTGTTTAGCGATTATATGAAACCTTCACTTCGTTTAGCTGCTATTATGCAAATTCCTTCCATTTTTGTCTTCTCACATGATACGATTGCTGTGGGAGAAGATGGTCCAACTCACCAACCGATTGAACAGCTTGCTGGATTACGTGCAATACCCAATCTCAACATCATCCGTCCAGCTGATGCAACTGAAACATTTGCAGCATGGAAGTTAGCGATGGAATCCAAAACAACACCAACCGCGATTATTTTAACGCGTCAAAATGTAACGAATTACTCAACGACTCGCGTTGAAGGCGTTGCACGGGGTGCTTATGTTGTATCTTATGAATCATCTCGTTTAGACGGTATCTTGCTCGCTAGTGGGTCAGAAGTTGATCTTGCGATGCAAACACAAACACTTCTCAAAGAAAAAGGCATCGATGTCCGTGTTGTCAGCATGCCTTCACACTTCTTATTTGAACAACAAACCCAAAAATATCAAAAAGAAGTATTGCCTAAGCGTGCAAAAATCATCGCTGTTGAGATGGGATCACGTTTATCATGGTATAAATATACAAAACTTATCTATGGACTTGATCAATTTGGTGTCAGTGCACCACTTGAACAAGCTCTAGAACATTTTGGATTCACAAAGGAAAAATTGGCTGAATTTGTCATCAAAAAACTCGCATAAAAGAAGTGATACAACATGTATGATGGTATTGTCGTTGGTGGAGGGCATGCAGGCATTGAAGCCGCTCTAGCGATGGCTCGTATGAATAAAAAAACAGCATTAGTGACCGGCAACCTGAACAAGGTTGCTTCTTTGCCTTGTAATCCATCTATCGGTGGCCCAGCGAAAGGTATTGTTGTCAGAGAAATTGATGCTCTTGGAGGCCAAATGGCTAAAAGTGCGGATGAAGGACAAATCCAAATGAAGATGCTCAATGCATCAAAAGGACCAGCTGTTCGTGCACTTCGTGCTCAAATTGATAAATTAAAATACCCTAAAATAATGTTGCGCGTTCTAAAAGAGACACCTAACCTCGATCTTATTGAAGCTCTTGTGGATCACTTAATTATCGAGGATCAAACGGTTAAAGGGATCGTTCTTCAATCGGGAGAAAAGCTATATGGCCATACAGTCATCTTAACAACCGGAACCTATCTTGCAAGTAATATTTTGATTGGTAAAGAAAAGACAACCAGTGGACCTTCTGGTGATCCAACAACGTTTGGCATCAGCAAGCAATTAAAAGAATTAGGTTTTCAAGTGATTCGTTTGAAGACAGGCACACCACCACGCATTGCAAAAGATAGTATCGATTATTCAAAAATGATCCCTCAACCAGGAGATCCTATTAAGCATACATTTAGTCACGACAATCATTATTATGATGAAAATCCCCATGAATATTGTTACCTTACACACACGTCTTTAGAAACTCACGGTATTATTAAACTCAATTTAGGAGAGTCCGCGATGTATGGTGGAATGGTAGAAGGGGTGGGACCGCGTTACTGCCCATCGATTGAAGATAAGGTTGTTCGTTTCAGTGATAAGGAACGCCATCAGATCTTTATTGAACCTGAAAGCCTAGAAATTGATGAGATGTATGTTCAAGGGTTTTCAACAAGTTTACCTAGACACATTCAAGAAAAAATGATTAGAACGATACCTGGACTAGAAAATGTTCGCATTATTCGTTATGCATACGCGATCGAATACGATGCCATTAATCCTGTTCAACTTTATCCTACGCTTGAAACCAAACGCATCAAAAATCTTTATTGTGCTGGTCAAATCAACGGAACAAGTGGATATGAGGAAGCTGCTGGGCAAGGACTCATGGCGGGTATTAATGCAGCATTAAAAATATCTAATCAAGAACCACTTGTTTTACAACGTCACGAAGCATACATCGGTGTATTAATTGATGACTTAGTAACAAAAGGCGTTTTGGATCCATACCGTCTTTTAACTTCTCGCGCTGAACATCGACTTCTGCTAAGAAATGATAATGCTGATTTAAGATTGCGAGAATATGGTTATCGCATAGGACTTGTAAATGAAGATACATACCAACAATTCTTACTCAAAAAAGAACAATTCATGCAGCTTGTTCAACGTGCAGAATCAACACGCATTATGCCTAATGAAGTCAACAATCAATATCTTTTAAGTCGTCAATCAGCACCTATTTTTGAAGCTATTTCAGTTGCAGATTTATTAAAGCGACCCGAGATTGGCATTGAAGATCTTTGGCATTTTTTAGGCGATTCTTATCAGGAAGATATCCTTGAACAACTTGAAATCAAAGTGAAATATGAGGGATACATTCAAAAAGCACTTCGTGAAGCAGAAAAAATGCAACGTCTTGAACATAAGATCATCCCCAATACGATTGACTATTCAACAATCAAGAACATCTCATCTGAAGCACGCGAGAAACTGAATCGTGTACGACCACAAACAGTTGGTCAAGCATCTCGTATCTCAGGTGTTAATCCAGCTGATATATCTGTTTTACTCGTCTTCCTTGAATCTGGAGTGATCAAACGTGAACTTTAAAATTGATGTTGAAAATTTATTAGGACACACGATGACTGAGGAGCAATTACGTCTTTTTGACATCTATTACCAATTTCTTATTGAGTATAACGAAATCACTAATCTCACACGCATAACTGAAAAACAAGAAGTCTATTATAAACATTTCTTTGACTCATTAACACTGACCAACAGTATCGATGTTAATCGTATTACCTCGATTTGCGATATGGGATCGGGTGCTGGTTTTCCAAGCCTACCACTGAAAATCATGTATCCTCACCTCGAGATTACCATCGTTGATTCACTTGGTAAACGCATCACGTTTCTCAATCTTTTAGTTGAAAAGTTACAACTTAACCATGTAACCCTTATACATGATCGCGTTGAAATGTATGCAACATCACATCAACAGCAATTTGATCTTGTTACAGCTCGCGCACTAGGTCACTTATCAATGATTGCAGAGATGGGATTACCTATGGTCAAAACAAACAGTTATTTTCTTGCTCCAAAGGGATTGAATGTTGAAGCTGAAATCAAAGAATCAGAACATGCAATCTCTGTTTTAGGGGGATCGATTACATCGATACAATCATTTGAATTACCGTTAAACTATGGTCATCGTACCAATATTTTGATTCAAAAAAAGAAACATATCAGTGGATATCCACGTTCATATGTACAAATGACCAAAAAACCGTTATAAAATAAAATAGAGAGAAGGTGAATCATGGGCAAGATTATTGCAGTTTCAAATCAAAAGGGTGGCGTTGGTAAAACGACGACTAGCGTAAACCTATCAGCAGCTTTAGCCCAACATGACAAGCGTGTTCTACTCGTTGATTTTGATCCACAGGCAAGTACAACAACAAGCCTCGGCATCAATCGAAGCATGCTTTATTCTTCTATCTATGATGTCCTTCTCGATCAAAAAGCTATTCAAGAAACAGTCATCCATTTGCCTGAAATTCAACTTGATGTCATACCTGCAACCATTGAACTTGCACATATTGAAGTTAGGCTTGATCATGAAGATCGCGAATACATCCTTAGCCATAAACTCTCAGAAATTTCCGGTAATTATGATTTCATTATTATCGATTGTCCACCAAGTTTAGGCCTTTTAACGATCAGTGCTCTCTATGCATCAAATTCAGTTTTAATCCCTGTACAATGTCAATTTTTGGCGATTGATGGGTTGACACAATTGCTTAATACCATACGTATTGTTCAAAAAAAGATGAAGATTAATAACAAATCTCTCGAAATAGAAGGTGTCCTTTTGACGATGCTTGATAAGCGAACCAAAGCAGGATGGGAAATCGTTCACGAGATCAAAGATTATTTTAAAGACGGTGTCTTTGATACGATCATCACAAGCAATGTAGCTGCTCAGGTTGCACCAACTTACGGACTCCCAGTTTTGACATTTGCCCCCAAATCACCAGCTGCCAAACTTTACAAAATGCTAGCAAAGGAGATTGTGACAAACAATGAGCGAAGAAAAGAAAGCTAGAACCTTTACTGATTTACTACAAGAACACCATGTTGATGATGTCTTAGAAGGTGAAGTCATCGAAGATATTATGCTAGCTGACATTAAGCCAAATCCTTTTCAACCACGTCGTATCTTTGATGAAGATAAGATCAATGAACTTGCTCAGTCGATTAAAGAACATGGTGTCTTCCAACCTATCATTTTAAAAAGAGTAAAACACGGATACATTATTGTATCTGGTGAAAGACGTTATCGCGCAGCACTCAAAGTTGGTTTAAAAACGATACCATCAATCATCAGACAATATGAAGAATCAAAAGTTGCTGAAATCGCATTAGCTGAAAATCTGCAACGTGAAAACTTGACGCCTATTGAAGAAGCAGAAGCATATAAAATCGTCATGAGAAGTCTTAATCTAACCCAATCTGAATTAGCAGAAAAAGTTGGAAAAAGCCGTTCTCATGTGACAAATACGCTGGGTCTTCTCAACCTCCCACAGGAAGTTCAACAACTACTACTGACTAACGCAATCAGCATGGGTCATGCACGTGCTTTAAGTAAACTTGAAAATGATCAACAAATCATTACGCTTGCTCATCGTATTATTGATAAACAACTCAGTGTTCGGCAGATAGAAGAGTTAACACAAATCGAAGAAAAAACTAATAAAATCGAACGTAAGAAAAGTACGAAATACAGTATGGAAGAGAAAAAATTAACACAAACCTTAGGTCATAAAGTCAAAATTGACGACAAAAAAATAGTGATCTATCTCAAAGAAAATTCACCCACCGAAATCATTGAAAGATTGATGAAAAAATGAAATATAATGTAGGCGATCGTATCCTTACTAAAAAGAAACACGTATGTGGAAGCGATGTGTGGATTGTAGAACGTATGGGTGCTGAAGTTAGAATCAAATGCGAAAAATGTGGAAGAGAAGTCATGATGCTCAAGATGGAGCTTGATCGAAAGATTAAAGAAGTCTATCCATCAAACACATAATTGGACAAATTTAAATACTATTTAAAGTTGATATGATGCTTTAGGAAGGCTAACAACCGACATCAATCAACTTTTTGTTTTTATATCAAAAATAGGAATGACCGAAAAAGAGAATTTTGTAATAAAAGTGGTTGCTTTTTTCTAAATGATACGATAGAATATAAAAGCAAGCCCAAAAATGGAGGGGTAGCGAAGTGGCTAAACGCGGTAGACTGTAAATCTACTCCCTACGGGTTCGGCAGTTCGAATCTGCCCCCCTCCACCACTTATAATACGACCTTGTGGATAAGAGTTATAAAACTCCTCCAAAGATATTGACAAGGTCATTTTATAATGATAGAATTATAAAGCACGCCCGACGAGGGGAAGTGCGAGAAGGTCTTTGAAAACTGAATGATGAT
>CALKAH010000119.1 GCA_937983315.1 uncultured Acholeplasmataceae bacterium
TTCCGATCTGGAACATTCGTGGGTAGTGGTATTGGTGGATTAAATACCATTTATGAAGAAACAAAAACAGCAGTTGAACGAGGTCAAGACCGCATATCACCTTTCTTTATTCCTAACTCGATCATCAATCTCGTTGGAGCAAAAATCGGTATTAAGTATCAAGCCAAAGGACCTAATCTTCCTCAAGTATCTGCATGTTCAGCAGCAACAAACTCCATTGGAGAAGCATTCAGATATATTCGTGATGGCTATTTAGATGCTGCGATCACAGGTGGTGCAGAATCACCGATCAACGTGATTGGTGTAGGCGGATTCTCAAGCTTAAAAGCACTTAATTTTTCAAACGATCCAGAAGTTGCATCCGTTCCCTTTGATAAAAGAAGAAGTGGTTTCGTCATGGCCGAAGGTGCGGGTATTATCATCTTAGAAGAGTATGAACATGCCATCAAACGTGGAGCTCCGATTCTTGCTGAAATGGTCGGTTACGGGACAACATCTGATGCCTTCCACATGACAGCTCCAGATGATGAAGCAAGTGGTATTACCGAATGCCTTAAACAAGCCATTGAAGATGCAAATATCAAGCCACATCAACTCGGTTATATTAATGCTCATGGTACATCGACAGTTTTAAATGATAAGCTCGAAACATTAGGGATTAAGAAAGCATTTGGACCTGATGCATATGGCATCAATATCAGTTCAACCAAATCCATGACAGGTCATGCACTTGGTGCTGCGGGTGCCATTGAATCGATTGCAACCATCATGGCACTGATCACTGGAGACATTCCTCCAACCATTCATTATCAAGAGTCTGATCCAGATTGTGATCTCAATTACACCCCGAATCATCGCGTACATCGTGAGATGGACTATGCGATGAATATCAATATTGGTTTTGGTGGTCAAAATGCTGCCATCATCTTCAAGAAGGTGAAATCATGAGATTGACACAAGAAGATATCAAAAAAATCATTCCACACCGTGATCCTTTTCTTTTCATCGATGAGATGATTGAACTTGAAAGTTTAAAGTATGGCATTGGGATTAAATATGTGAAACCTGATGAATCATTCTTTCAAGGACATTTTCCGTCGAAACCCGTCATGCCTGGTGTGATCATCTTAGAATCACTTGCACAAGTCGGAGCGGTTGTCTTATTATCACATCCTGATTATGCAGGTAAAATTGCTTATTTTACAGGTATTTCTGAAGCGAAGTTTCGTAAAAGTGTGTTCCCAGGGGATATGCTTGAACTCCGCTGTGAATTAACAAAAATTCGTCGTGGATTTGGTTTTGGTACTGCTAAAGCATTTGTGAATGGTGAATTAGCATGTGAAACCAACCTTTCGTTTGCAGTAGGTCAATAATGGCATCTTATACTCTTTTAGAATTTGATCAACTCGATTCGACAAGCGATTTTCTCAAAGAAAATCATGCTTATTTTCCGCATATGACATTTATTCGGGCGGGTTATCAACTGAAAGGAAGAGGTCAATTTGATCGGACATGGCAATCCAATAAGGATGAAAATCTACTCTTTTCAATCCTCTTAAAGCACGTTCATACCGATCAATCGCATGCGATTAAAAAATGGATTATGCTATCCATGATTTCTTTTTTTCAATCATATGGCATTCAGCCTGAATTCAAAGAACCCAATGATATCTATGTTGGAGATAAGAAAATTGCAGGTATACTGATTGAATCATTATCCTATGAACAGATTTTTGATGTGATGGTGATAGGTATTGGCCTTAATATCAATCAGCTTCATTTTGGTGATCTACCTGCAACATCTCTTTCACAATTAACAAGACAAACTTATCAACTCTCTGAGATGTTTCGACAACTCATGCAAAACTTAGTCAGAAGTTATCGCGATCACATATCCTCAACATAAGGGTATGTATCGCTTTTTTGATGTTAAAATGTAGAAAAAGAGGTCATTATGATGAACAAAAAAACACGCGATATGTTGATCTTTCTTATCCTTTATGTCCTTGCATGCACTGTGGGTGTTGCTGTCTTTTCCTTGGTGTCATCACTACCTGATATTTACCGTTTTTTACTTGCAGATGTTGCATCAACCCTTGTGATCTATCTATGTTCCATGTTGTTTAAAAATGCGAGCCTTTATGATCCCTATTGGAGTGTTATCCCCCCATTCATGGTTGGATTTGCGATGATCTATTACCAAGCGTTTGGTTTAGCCAACATCTTACTCTTGATCGCTTTATCAGTATGGGGTATTCGCTTGACCTATAATTGGGCAAGTCTATGGACAGGATTTCATGATATGGACTGGCGTTATGTAGAGATGAAGAGAAAAGCTCCCAAACTCTATCCATTAACCAATCTCTTTGGGATTCAAATGTTTCCAACAGTGATTGTTTTTGCTCAATTAGCATGTGCACTGATGATGATCAAGATCAATCCCCAAGCCAACTTCTTAACGTTTTTAGGTGCTGCAATCATTGGATTATCAGCCTTGATTCAATTGATTGCAGATCAACAGATGAAACGATTCAAAGCACGCACACATGGTGAAAAGAAGTGTATTGAAGAAGGATTATGGAAATATTCGCGTCACCCCAATTACTTTGGTGAAATCATGGTATGGTGGGGTGTTTACGCGATGTATCTTGATGCTGTTGAGACACTCGATTTCATGATTATCTCACCGATCTTGATGACTTCACTTTTTCTCTTGATCAGTATTCCTTGGATGGAAAGAAAAATCCTTCAAACGAGACCCGAGTACATGGATTATCAAAAGCGTGTTTCGATGATCATTCCTTTCTTCCGCAAGGAACGTGATGAGGATCGTCTACTCGATCGCGCTTGACATCCATCAAAAGTATGCTATCATAGAAGAGGGAATGAACGTCTCCCTTAGTCAAACAACTAAAACCGCGTAAGCTAATGACTTCTACAACACATGTTGTGGGGTCTTTTTTTTCGGAGGATAGCCATGTTATTATCGATCGCTTTGATCATCTTAATCAGTTTAATGCTTGCTAAAATCATGAAACTCATGCATATTCCACCGATGATTGGCATGCTTCTTGCTGGCGTTCTTTTAGGACCTTATGTCCTTGATTTAATTGCAGACCCTATTCTTTTAGTCTCTTCTGAACTTCGTCAGATGGCACTCATCGTCATCTTACTTCGAGCAGGTTTAGCATTAAAACTTGAAGACTTTAAAAAAATGGGAAGACCCGCTTTATTTTTAGCATTTGTTCCGGCAACACTTGAGTTACTAGGCGTGATGCTTTTAGCGCCCCTCCTTTTTGATATTAGTTTGCTCGAAGCTGCCTTATTAGGTAGTATCTTAGCAGCCGTATCACCCGCGGTTGTTGTTCCCAGAATGATCCACTTGATGGAATCGGGGTACGGGAAGAAGAAGCATATCCCACAACTGATCTTATCGGGTGCTTCACTGGATGATGTTTATGTGATCATATTATTTACAAGCTTTCTTCAATCTATTCTTCATGAAGAGTTTTCACTGGCGATGCTGATTCAAGTTCCATCATCCATTGTTTTAGGCATTGGATTAGGTTTATTGGTCGGATGGATATCAGTCTATTTATTTAAAAAAGTTCATATGCGTGATACGGTGAAAGTTTTAGTTTTATTTTCACTGAGTTTCTTGTTAATTGTGCTTGAAGATGCGATCAAACCTACTCTTTTTATGAGTGGTTTACTCGCAGTCATGACGTGTGGTGGGATGATTCATCACACCTATCCAGTCTTAGCGAAACGACTGGTCTCTAAGTTTGAAAAAATATGGGTGATCGCTGAAATTGTCCTCTTCGTGATGGTAGGTGCAGCAGTTAATCTATCCGTAATACCTTCCATTGGTTATCAAGCTTTGCTATTGATCATGGGTGCACTGATCTTTCGTATGATAGGGGTATATGTTGCGTTGATTAAGACACCGCTTGTCCCTAAAGAAAAACTCTTTGTAAGCCTTGCTTATATCCCAAAAGCAACCGTGCAAGCAGCAATTGGAGCCATCCCGCTTACCATGGGTTTATCCAATGGATATCTGATGCTTGCCATTGCTGTCCTCGCGATTTTAGTCACCGCACCTTTAGGTGCTACCCTGATTGATTGGACCTCTCATCATCTTCTCGAGGGTGAAATTGGTCAAAATCAGGTAAAAAGGAGTACAATAGAGTAGAAGTCATCATCAAAAGTGTACGAAATCACACAAATGATGATAAAATATCAAAGGTGTTTCATGAAACACACGAAAGGATGATACCATGAAACGTAACAAGTTCATTGTCATCGGATCAGGCCGATTAGGAGCAAATATTGCGACTAAAATGTCAGAGATGGGTGAAGACGTCATCATCATTGACTCAACTGAAGATGCATTCCGCAAGCTACAAGAATCCTTTTCAGGTTATCAAATTGTTGGTGATGCAACCGATCTCGCTGTTCTCGAAAATGCATATATCAAGCATGCTAAAACAGTTGTCCTCACGACAGATAGCGACAACACCAATATCTATTTGGCACACATTTGCTACTTTGTGTATAATGTCCCCAAGATTTTTGTGCGTTTATCTGATACCGATAAAGGAAGACTCCTTGAAGGCACATACATCAAAGCGATTTATCCATTTACCTTATCACTCGGTGAGTTTATGGATCAATACGAAGAGGGGGAATAACGATGAAAGTTGTCATCACAGGTGGTAAGCATGAAGCAGACTTTATTGTCAAAATGCTTAAAGAAGAACATCACCAATTGATTGTCATCAACAATGATCGTCAGTTTGCTGAATATATTTCCACGAATAACGATATTCCTGTTTTCCCAGGTGACCCAACCAAAGCTTATACGCTCTCTGATGCTGAATGTGATCATGCAGATGTCCTTTTAGCATTATCCGATAATGATACGGATAACTACATTACATGTATTACAGCAAAGAAGCTTTTCCATATCAAGCGAACCGTTTCCAAGGTAAGAAACCCAAAAAACGTTGAACTCTTTAAAAAATTAGGTGTTGATTCCGTGATATCATCCACCTACTTAATGGCTCAAACCATTCTAAACGAATCATCTGTTGAAAACATCATTAAAACTCTTTCCATTGAAGATGAAAAGATTGTCATGATTGAAATTGGAGTTGAAGAGGATTTCGCAATGGTTAATCAACGCATTATGGATATTCCATTCCCAAGAAATATCAACATCAGCTGTATTTTTAGAGATCCCCATGTCATCATTCCAAAAGGGGATACGCGCATTAAAGCAGGTGACAAGTTGATCATCATTTCAACACCTTCGGAAAAAGAAGAAATCATCGATTTTATCCAAAAGAAGAGATAAATTATGGAACGACGCTCACTTCGAGGTTACCCACTGATTTTAAGTTACCTCGGTCTGTTTGCCATGTTAATCGGTTTTATCTTACTCATTCCACTAGTGATGGTCCTTTTTTTCCATGATGAAGTGAATCAGATTCAATACTTTTTACCACCAGCATTTGTTTTAATTTTATTTGGTCTGATCTCTAAGATTATCTTTCGTGGCTATGAAAAAGAACGTCTTGAACGTCATCAGGATGCTATTTTGGTCGTCTTATTATGGGTTTTAGCGATTTTTGCAGCCGCAGTTCCATTCATGTTAACAGGAACATATAATTTGGCTCAAGCAGTCTTTGAAACCTCATCAGGATTTTCAACCACGGGATTAACAGTCGTTGATGTCACACAGGCATCTAAAGTCTTTCTCTTTTACCGAAGTGTGTTACAGTTTGTCGGTGGTGCTGGATTAGTGCTCGTCTTAACAGCAACCATCTCTGATAAATTTGGAATGCGTATGTATAATGCTGAAGGACATGGCGATAAACTTATGCCTAATCTTATTCGATCTGGACGTTATATTTTAGCCATCTATTTAGGTATTGTTCTCATCGGTATGATCAGTTACATGATCTTTGGTATGTACTGGTTTGATGCACTCAATCATTCAATCTGTGCTGTGGCAACAGGTGGATTTTCGACAAAGCCCGAAAGCATTGGTTTTTATCAAAGTGTACCCATCGAAATCATTACTATTCTCTTGATGATTGCAGGTGGAACAAACTTTTTCGTTCATTTATTGATCATTACCGGTAAATGGAGAAGTGCACTCAAGCATATCGAAACCAAATCCTTTTATATCATTACATCGATTGCAGTGATCATCTCAACCCTTTCACTTTTATCCTACACCAATCGTGAATTTGGAAAAGCCCTACGGATCGGTGCCTTTCACTTTATTTCTGCGATTACGGGAACAGGTTATCAAATCATCCCTTCATTTTTAGTTCTCCCAAGTTTTTTCTTTGGTCTCCTCATTATTGGCATGATCTTAGGAGCAGGGGTAGGCTCAACGTGTGGTGGGATTAAGCAATATCGTGTTGGATTAGGAATTAAGTCAATCTATTGGAGTTTTTCAGATAAGATTTCCCATCACAAAGTCATCAAAAAGCATTTTATCAATAAACTAGGCTCCAAGATGATTGTTGATGATGAAGATATTTCAGAGAACTATTCATTCATCCTCGTTTATCTTATTTTCTTAATGATAGGAACCCTCATCTTCAGTGTTGTCAGTCAACAATCGATGCAAAATGCATTATTTGAATTCGCATCTGTTTTGGGAACCGTTGGATTGAGTGTGGGTATCACAGGATATGATGCACATCCTCTTATTTTATGGACATCATCAGCTGGCATGTTCTTGGGACGTCTTGAATTCTACGTCTTCTTTGTTGCAATTGCCAAACTGTTTCTTGATTCCAAAAAAGGGATCAAGCATTTGATTCAAAAAGATTAATGATGCACGCGCAAGCGATGCATTTTTTTTCATCTCAACCTGATGAAATCATGCTAAAATAAGGATTGAATATGCATGATATCGGGTTAAAATGCATGATATCGGAAAACACTTGGTTCCATATCAAGGTCATACTATACTGAAAGTAGGAGGAACTCCTGATGATTAAAATCATTTGGAATCGTGATGATTTCGAAAAGGTTCAAGACAAAATCTTAGACCAATTCAATCTATCGATCACGACCAATCCAAATGACGTACCCGAGCATAAGATTGGTATCATTGTGGAAGATGATCAATACGATCACTTGCGTGCTTTGGTGGAAGCATTGATGAAAGAGAGTTTTCAAATGCTTTTTCCAACACCGGATGGTTATCTTCAAATTCCACTGAAACAGATTACCTATCTTGAAGCCTTTGGTGATGAGATCTTCATGCATCTCGACCATCAACCCAGTCAACTCATCAAACAACCGCTCTATCAGCTCGAAGAGATGTTAAAGCCATATCATTTCCTTCGCATTGGAAAATCGTATCTTGTCAATATGACGAAAATACGATACATCCGAACATCATTCAATGCGAAACTTGATTTGGAACTCATCTGTGGTACGCACCTTGAAGTTTCACGTTCCTTCGTGAAAGATTTTAAGTATGCACTTGGCATACAAAAAAAGGAGGAATAGTATGACAGTGACGGGATGGGTAACATTAAGCATATTGGCATTAGTTGGTCTCTATTTTGGTGCACAATTAATCCGTGATATTGTATGGAATAGAAAACTTATTCATTTTCAAAAGACCTTAGGTGAAGCAGTTGTCAAAGCTCCCACACTTTTTTGGATTAAACGATCCTATGGCGTGGTCATCACAGGTCTTTTTATCTTTGCTACCGCATTCTCTGGAGCATTCTCCATACCATTGACACTGGATGAACGCGTGTTAGTCAATGCAAAACCAGTTTCTTCAGAAGCTCGTTTGAGAGAATTAATGAGCACACAATCCAATGGTGGTTTCTTCAATGGTTGGTTTCGATTTACAGAAGCTGTTGATAATGAAATGGTACCACAAGAAGGTGCAATGGATGATTTCAACGGATCTGAAGATCCAAGTCGTGATTTCATTGGTACCAACAATCAAGTTGAAGGTGTTGAAGAATCCGATATCGTCAAGACTGATGGAAACATGATCTATTATGCATCACGTTATCAAAATCAAGTCCGTATCTTTACGATTAAACTCGATGGAGAAGCAACACTCGATGAAACACTTGATTTAGGTGATCTTTACACAGATTCGATGTTTTTAACCGATGAATACTTAATCATCATTGGTTACACGTATACCGTATCTCCTTATAAATATGATGCGACTTATGACATGGTTGAATGGGCATATGTTACGTATACAGGTTCTGTTGTGATTTATGATCGTGACACGTTGGAAGTTGCTTACGATTTACAAACAGATGCTAACTTTTATCAATATCGTTTGATTGATAATGCATTATTCCTTGTCGGTAACAAATATATCCAAAATGATGAATTCCGTCCAACGTTTACCGAAAAAGTTGATGGTGATGAAACGACCTCATTTCTTGATTACGATCAAATCTATTATTTTGATGATGTACCCGTTTATGGAATGACCGTATTTACCGGAATCGATCTTGATGATTTTGACATTAACTCCAAAGCATTTTTAGGTAATGTCAATCAGATTTATGCCGATGTTGATACACTCTATACGACCTTCTCATTTACGAAGACAAGCGGTTTTATTGATGGATGGCTAGGTTATACAACACAAACTCAAATCATGAAGTTTAATCTGAACACTACCGATGCAACCTTTGAATATGTTGGTCAAGGTATTGTTGATGGTTATGTAGAAAATCAATATTGGATGGATGAATACGATAACTACTTTAGAGTTGTGACATCTTCATGGAATCCTATCACCAATCGTCTTTATGTTTTATCGGAATCATCGGTTGATGATGAACTCAATATTGTGGGTTCGATCACTTCAGGCTTAGGAAAGATCAACGAAACCGTCAAATCTGTACGATTTAATGGTGAACAAGCCTTTGTCGTTACCTTTGAACAAACAGATCCACTTTATACCATTGATCTCTCTAATCCAACAGATCCAAAGATTATCTCTGCGATTGAAGAACCAGGATATAGCACCTATCTCCATGTGTGGAATGATGAAGGTACCCAACTCATTGGATTTGGTTTCACTGCAGATTCAAATGGACGTGTCACAGGATTAAAGATTTCTGCATACGATAACCGTCAGACTGAACCACTCGAAACCTATCAACTGAATGCCACGAATGAAGAAGGTACATGGTCATACAGTTATTCAGAAGCATCCTATAATCCAAAAGCATTGATGATTTCACCCGATCATGGTATCATCGCATTCCCCGTCATGTCATGGACCATGACACAAGTTGATCTCTATGAATATGAATACACGTATGTCAGTCAGTTCTTGATTTTCTACATCGATTTCTCAAACGAAGATCAAATCATCTCAGATCCGATTGTCATCGAACATCCTGAATCACCATATTACTTTGGTATTGAACGTGGTATCTATATCAGTCAAGATGAACCTCAAGCGTTTGAACAAGTCTACACGTTCTCCAATATGGGTATGGTCTCATACGATTTATTAACAGGTCAAGTTGTTCAAACGATTCCCTTCGAATTACCTGAGTGGTACCGCTAACTGAAAAAGCCGGCAACGGCTTTTTTTTATGATAAAATGGTAGTTGAGGTGTTATCATGAACTATACGATTGAAATGATGATTGGTGAACAAAGAGATGTTGTTTCTAAGCTATACCTTGATATGAAGCGGATGCCTGAATGGGAAAATGGACTTGTGAGCATTGAAACATTAGAAGGCCATCTTTTTGAGTCAGGATCAAAAGGAATCATGCATTTTCAATTTGGTGAAACGCACATGCCGATGACAATCAGTATTGAAAAAGCAAGTTTACCTGAATTCATCGTTCAAATTTTTGAAGTTCCTGGTGCGTGGAATCGATGTGCCAATCATTTCATCGCCATGAATGATCAAACCAAATGGGTGATGGAAGTCACCTTTGAGTTTACACAACCTGTTGATCTTCCTAAAGAACGTTTCATCGAAAAAACGACAGAGAGCATGCAAATCTTCAAAAATTTTGTCGAAGGAAAACGTCCATGAAAAAAGTAATGCTATTGATCACAATACTGAGTATGGCAATTGGACTTGCATCATGTGATACATCACTGAATCCTGATGATATCAACGCAAATGGTTTTAATATTGAACCATTTGAACGTTTTTTTGATGATTCATCGATGAAAACACTGACCATAAAAATCACTGAAGAAAAATGGCTTGAACTCGATAC
>CALKAH010000120.1 GCA_937983315.1 uncultured Acholeplasmataceae bacterium
GAGATCGTATTCGGTGACTGGAGTTCAGACGTGTGCTCTTCCGATCTAGTCAAACCGATTTATATACGTATGATTTTGTAGGTTGGTCACCACTTATAGTACCTGTTACAGAAGATGTCACCTATTCTGCTAACTTCACACAAACAAATCGATTATATAAAGTTGAATGGAAAAACGAATATGGCATCATTTTGGAAACCGATTATGTTTTATTTCATGAAATACCGACATTTAATGGATTAAGTCCGACGAAGACATCAACAAGTCAGTATGATTATCAATTTTCAGGTTGGTCACCTCAAATAGATCAGATAACTGAAAATACAACATATTATGCAACGTTTGAGGGGCATATTCGTTCCTATAATATTACGTTTATTGTTGATGGAAATCAAATAACAAATTCATATCAGTATGGTCAAGTTCCAGAGACTAATGAACCAGAAAAAGCCAGTGATTTAGTTTACACATATGATTTTAGCCACTGGATTCCAACTGTTGCTCCTGTTTCAGGAAATGCAACATATGTTGCAGTATTTTCTCAATCATTAAAACAATATGAAATCACATTCAACACTTTTGGTGGAAGCGAAGTTGTAAATCAGACTGTTGCGTATGGATCTAGATTAGTTGAGCCACAAGAACCAACCAAGGATGGTTTGATTTTTGGTGGATGGTATAAAGATTTATCAGGAAGTCAAAAATGGAACTTTGCCATCGACAAAGTTGATGACATGACTCAGGTTTTATATGCAAAATGGCTAAACATATATGACTATCAAGTTGTTCAAAATGGAATCATTATCACTCAGTACAATCTATATAATGCGGCTGATGTTATCATTCCAGAAATGATTGATACCTATATTGTAAGGGGATTATCCGATTACTCATTCGCTAATCACAAGGAAATCATCACTATGCAATTTGAGACACCTGAAAACATAGAATATATTGGTCTTGGCGCATTTTCAGGTAACAACAGTATCAGTGAAATTCAGTTACCGTTTATAGGTAATTCACTAACATCAATTGGATCGGAAGCCCTTTTTGGATATATTTTTGGAACAGAATATTTTCCACTTTCGCTTCGAGTTCAGCAATTTCACTCCAATGAAGACTACACATATTATTATGTTCCATACTCTCTTAAAAAAATCACCGTAGCTCTCGATAATGATATTCAATATGGTGCATTTTCAAATCTTTATAATACCCAAACGCTTGTGCTAAACGAGGGAATAGAGTACATAGGGAGAAAAGCATTCATGAATATGAATAGCATGACCTCTCTTGAGATTCCAACCTCTGCATCAACAATCAACGAACAAGCTTTGTTTGGATTGAACTTTCTTGAGACCATCAGCATTCCGTTAGTGGATGGAAACATCGGAACTAAATTTGGTACGGAAATGTATTCAAACAGCTATGTAGCAAATGGTTTTTATATACCCAAAGGATTAAAGGAGATTACTCTTTTAGAAACTCAAAACATAACGAGTAGTGCATTTAAGTCATACTCAAGCGTTGAAAAATTAATAATTCCTAACAGTGTATTATCAATTGCTAGTGGTGCATTAAATGGCATGAGATCACTTAAATCAGTCACGTTACCGTTTACAGGTACGAGCAGAACTGCAACAGGTGCATCAGGATACTTTGGTCAGATTTTTGGCGCAGATTCATATACAAATAGTTATTCTGCAAATAATTATTACATCCCGATTTCACTAAAAGAAGTGATTATCACAGATACAACGAGATTAGGTGAATTTGCATTTTATAATGTAAGTTTAGTCGAAGAGTTGCTTCTTCCCGAAATGTTAACAACGATAGAAACATATGCACTTGCTGGTATGACATCCATTACAACAATTGAACTTCCTGAAGGACTAACGACTATTGGATCTAACGCTTTTAGAAACATGAATAACATCGAATCACTCGTTATACCTAATACCGTTGTATCAATTGGATTAAATGCATTTGATTTTATGTCCAAACTTAAGTCGTTAACGATACCATTTGTAGGTCAAAGTAGATCCGCAACTAGCGCTGCTGCTTATTTTGGATCTGTTTTTGGAACGACCAGTTACACAGGATCATATAATGCTAATGGTTATTACCTTCCATCATCGCTAATTGAGGTTAATATCACAGATACAACAAGCATCGGTGCGAACGCCTTCTTGAACACAACTGCAATCACCAATATTACGCTTCCTGAAACTTTGCTTAGTATTGGCAATAATGCATTCCAACAATCTGGAATTACAAGTATTATACTCAATCAAGGTTTATTAACTATTGGAAATTATGCTTTCACAGGCACGAAACTAACTTCAATTACTATTCCAAATACAGTAACAAGCCTTGGTGGACATGCTATTTCAAATATTCCAACATTAACTTCTGTGGTATTCGAAGATAATAGTTCACTATCACTCATCAATGAATATACCTTTAATAACACAAGAGCGTTAACATCAATTGAGTTACCCGATAGTATCACAACGATTCAAGGTTATGCATTCTATCAATCGGGTTTAACTCACATAGAAATTCCCAATACTATTACTTCAATTGGAACTTATGCATTTTATGACAATTATTTATCAACAGTGACTTTTGAAGAGGACAGTACATTAACCTCGATTGGAAGCTAGATCGGAAGAGCACACGTCTGAACTCCAGTCACCGAATACGATC
>CALKAH010000121.1 GCA_937983315.1 uncultured Acholeplasmataceae bacterium
AACGACGCTTCCAGTGACCCATCTTGCACAAGCTATGGGTGCTTCTTTAGAGGAAGCTAAGACAAAAATTGATGCTTATTTGTCTGCATCAGGATTACAATCGACACACCGATTTATATTTAGCGTTTCAATCAAACAAGCTAATCTGGTCAAGTATTTTCACCTTGCATATGCATCCGTTCCTGAAACAGCAAAAAAAATGGGGGAGGTTCAAATCAATGCATTAAAAAGAAATACATTTATTGCATTTGACTTAGACCAGGAAGGGTATCAAAAACTCTTAGAAGGTGAATATGAAGAATCGATCAAGGAGTATATCAAAGATAAAGATATTAAAATCGACGCTTCTTCTGTGATTGGATTAATTGAAGATCATGGAGGTTCATATACTGTTTATCTTGCATACAAGTAGATCGTTAAACTCAACAAGCGCGTCAAGCGTGCTTTTTTCTTGCTTTTTTTAAAACTATTGTTATACTTAAATTAGATTTATGGTTTACCTTAATTTGCCTGTATAGGTTTATACACAAGGAGGACAACATGGCAACCTATTTACTTCCCTTTTTACTGACACTTTTCGCAGGATTATCGACGGGTGTCGGAGGTGTGATCGCTTTTCACAAGAAAGCATCCTCAACGAAATTTTTAGCATTTGCACTTGGATTAAGTGCAGGTGTCATGATTTACGTTTCATTTGTCGAAATATTCCCCAAGGCGTTTCGCTCACTTTCATTAGTTTATGGAACCTTTCAAGGTTATCTATGGACAACGCTTGCTTTCTTTGGTGGCGTTTTGTTGATTGCATTGATCGACCGTCTTGTTCCACATGCTGAAAACCCTCATGAACAAGATGAATTAAATATCTTTGAAAACAAGGAACATCAGTTATTACGCATGGGATTATTCTCGGCACTGGCCATTGCTATCCATAACTTTCCTGAAGGTCTTGCAACGTTTATCGCTGCACTTGAATCTCCAGCACTTGGTATATCCATTGCGGCAGCGATTGCCATTCATAACATCCCTGAAGGTATCGCTGTTTCAGTACCGATTTATCATGCAACAAAGTCTAAGAAAAAAGCATTTTTCTATGCGTTCTTCTCTGGTTTGGCTGAACCTATTGGTGCTGTGATTGGCTTTTTCCTTCTTTATACATTCTTAAGTGAATCCCTTTTTGGCATCGTATTCGCCATGGTTGCTGGTATCATGGTCTATATTTCACTTGATGAGCTTCTTCCCACCGCTGAAAAACATGGTGAACATCATATTGCAATCTATGGTTTAATGACAGGTATGGTCATGATGGCTACGTCACTTATCCTCTTTTTTCAACCATGAGAAAGAGATACATTTCTGATCATATAGGTGTATGATAAGGGTGTAAGGAGATGATTGTATGCTCAATCGTTTATGGGTTAGACAAACCCTATGGGCTATTGGAACAGGCTTGATGTTACTACCTTATGCGTTTTTAATCGTGATTTCTGTTGTCTTTTCGATTCAACAGCAACAACTTCTATTTGATTATTTACTTCCACTTGAAGTTGGCTTCCTCATCTTTGGCGGCATTCTTTTGATTGGCTTATTATGTTTCAGAGATCACCAAAAAATGGTGATGTTAGTCATATTCTTGATTATTCTTGCTATCAGTTTTCTTGCTGTCGTCATCATACCACAACTCGCAGGTTTTGCAAATAGCAGTGAAGAACCCGAGGGATTATGGTTTATTGTAACGATCATTTTTGTTGGTTTATTTGATCTAACCGGATTAGCAAGCGGACTCTATTCACTTATCAGCATCCATCCTAAAACTGTACAGGTAACAAAAAAAGTGATCGACTGACCACTTTTTTTATGTCGATTTATCATCTGACTGATTATCTTTTGTACTGATCATTTTGTCGTATAAACGCTTCGTTGTTTCGTGAAACCATGGGGTTTGATGTTGATGAAGAACATGGCTGATTTCATCGATATACATCACATTCTGCTGTTTAGAGAGTAACATGACCGCATTTCTCATCAAAATGGTTTTACCCTTCCAAAGATATGCCATGTTTTCATATTTTTTCCGAAACACTTTTTCAGAATCTAAGAAAAGATCAACAATCGAGACCATTTCTTTTCCTGATAGTTCAAATTCGGGATGAAGGATGGTCCCTTTTTTGATATTTTTAGGACAAACCATCTGACAGATATCACACCCAAATAAGCTATAGTTAGCATGAACCTCTTCATCGTTGAGTGGTTTTTTCGCTTGATTAAAATAACTCATGCATTTTTCTAGATGATACTTTCCTTCTTCTAATGCATGTGTTGGGCATGCATCGATACAGATCCTACAACTTCCACAATCATCAGTCACACTTAACGTATAGGTGTTTTCTAGCACAACATCAATGAAGACGATACCTAAAAACATATAAGAACCCAGTTCCCGATTGATGATCAGTTGATTTTTACCAAAAAAGCCTAATCCACCGAGTACGGCCGCTAACCTCTCATCATGGGGATGATTGTCAACCCCCATATGGTAGTTAAAGGGGAGTCCTTGCATCACGTCTTCCATGCGTTTTTTTAAAACAAGATGATAGTCTGACCCAAAGGTATAAAACGAAGGAACAAGATGGGTTTTTGTATGTTTAAGCATACGAAATGGATAAGCTAAACCCAAAACAACCATCGTAGGATAGGTTTCTTGTGGTACCTTCTTGTTCATGACTAATGCTTCATCAAGATAATCTTTCGTCCTGATGATGCCCACAGCATCAAACTTTGTCTTAAAATGATCATAAAGGCGTTTAGCGTTCATCATGCATCGATCCTTTCTATGATGATTATATCATGTTTTAGATCATCAAAACGAACAAAAAAGCACCTTGTTGAAGGTGCTTTCAATCACTATTTTATCGTTTTCCTTGATCGTAAATTTGACCAAGAGCTTTTGGAGCTTGAGAATTCTTCGAGAAGAATGCAAGAATAATGAGGGTTGCAATATAAGGAATGAGTTCATAATATTCTCGTTGGAAACCAAGGTCATATAAGACGGGTAATGCTGTGTATGATGATGCTAAAGTCTTTGTAAAACCAAAGAAAATCGCTGCCATCAGAATACCTCGTGGACGCCAGTTACCAAAAATCAAGACGGCAATCGCTAAGAAACCAAATCCAGCAACGGTAACATTAAATTCGGTTGAGGTTGAAATGACAAAGATGACACCACCCATACCTGCAAAAAGCCCTGATAAAACGACAGCTTTGAAACGAAGTTTATAAATGTTAATGCCTAATGAATCTGCAGCATGTGGATTTTCACCACAAGCTCTTAAACGAAGGCCAAACTTCGATTTATATACGATAATCCATAGGATAACAAGAAGAGCAAGGGCGATATAGAAGCTAATGAATACGCGACTAAAGAATAAATCGCCAATCACAGGGATATCACCTAATAGGGGTACTTTTTGAATCATAAAGCTTGAACTAAAGGGGATTTGTTGACCACGTTGAATAAAACGAGCCGTAAAGATCGCAAAGGCGGGTGCAAACAAGTTGAGAGCGGTTGCAGAGATGACCTGATCAGCCTTCATATGAATTGATGCATAAGCATGAATCATCGCATAAAGTGCACCAACCATACCACCAATCATAATACCCATGATGAGAATGAGTTGTTTTGGTATACCAAAGACAAAGAATGATAGGACAATCAAACCTGTGAAAATGATGACGAAGATGATGTTGATTGCGATGTATCCTTTGTTTTCGGGATTCTTAAAGTTTAGTCTTTTTAAACTAAATTCTTTTAAACCAAGTTTTGATAAACCAAAGTGAATGAGTAGAGCAATCGAGATAACCCATACAAGAGAAACAAGAATCATGACGATGATGGTCATGACGGTAAAAGGATAAATTTCTAAACCATGAATCGCCCAAACGCCTAAGAAAGCTCCAAAAATCATAATACCTTCGAGTGCAATATTGGTCACACCACTTCGTTCAGTCAGTAGTCCACCTAATGCAACGATTAACAAGACCGTCATCGTTGGATATGCATTTTGAATGAGTAGATAGAGGATATCCATACTTATTGACCCTCCTTCTTCTTGAAGATACGCTTGCTCCACGACTTAATTTGTTCGCGATAACGTTTGAAAACGATCTGCAATGCAGATGAGATCGCTGTGACATACACAATCACGGCAATAATCATATCGATGATTTGGGGAACAAAGCTGTAGCGTTGCATGTAGAATGCACCCATACGTATGTTCGCTAAAAAGAGACCTGCAAATAGTGCACCAATGGGTTCACCAAGTCCGAGGAGAGCAACGGAGATACCATCAAAACCTTGTGGAAAGATTTCAAAGGCCGTTCCGATATTTTTACCAACAACAAGGAATGCAATTGCACCAGCCATCCCTGCAAATGAACCTGATAAAGTCATGGCAGTAATGATATTTGCTTTTGTATTCATCCCTGCGTATTTTGATCCTGGCATCGAAAAACCTGATGCTCTTAGTCCAAACCCTAAGGTCGTTTTATGCAAGATGATATGTGCGATGACAACCACAATAATGGCAATAAAGATACCAATATTCGCCGTTGATCCAGGAAAAACGGATGTTAATAAGGGTAATTCTGCGGTTCTTAAAATATTGAGTGAACGTGAATATGAGGAATTAAACACGTATCGCATGATCAAAATAATGAGTAAATTACCTGCAATATAGTTCATCATAATCGACGATACAACTTCATTCACATTGGACAAAGCCTTGAGAAGACCTGGAATTAACCCCCAAATCGCACCTGCAAGCATACCCGCTAAAAAGGCAACAATCCAATGAAGTGTACCCGGAAGACTGTAGCGAACCCCAATATGAATCGCAACATAAGCTCCCATCATCATCTGTCCAGATGCTCCAATGTTAAATAAACCCGTGCGGAATGCAAAAGCAACTGCAAGACCCGTTAAAATGATCGGTGCTGCTTGATATAAGGTGTTACCAATACCACGTAGACCACCGTTAAAACCACCGATTAAAAGCGTTCCTAATGCAGGAAATGCATCACCTGCATCAAAGATGATCATGATAATAAGTCCGATCAGTAAGCCTAAACCAATCGCGACTAAACTGGGCTTCATGACAATAAATGCTCGTTTCAACCCGCGATAGATAACTTTACCCACGTTTTTAATGACATCTTTCATGTTGATCTTCTTTTCATGCATGGACGTCACCTCGCTTTGCTCCAGACATATAGAGTCCAAGTTCGTTCACCGTTGTTTTCTTGGGATCAAGTTCACCAACGATTTCACCTTCATACATGACAAGGATACGATCGGATAAATTCATGATTTCTTCAAGTTCTAGTGAGATCAATAGAACAGCTTTCTGTTGATTACGTTCAGCAATCAGTTGTGAATGGATGTATTCAATCGCACCAACATCAAGACCACGTGTCGGCTGAACAGCGATGAGAAGTTCATGATTTCGACTGATTTCACGACCTAATATCGCTTTTTGTTGGTTCCCACCACTCATTTGACGAACAATAGTCTTTGCACCACGTTCGCTTCTGATATCAAAACGATTGATCAGTTCATTGGCATGATCTTGGATGATATCAAATTTTAGGAATGAATGTTTTTGAAACTGGGGTTGATAATAATTTTGTAAAATGAGATTGCTTTGCAAATCAAAATCCATCACGACACCATGCTTTTGACGGTCTTCAGGAATATGTGACATGCCTATTTCATATTTTTTTCTAATGGGTAGATGAGTAATGTCACTACCCATCAAGCTGACCTGACCTGATAAGATCGGTTTAAGTCCCGTGAGTGCATGGATTAATTCGGTTTGTCCATTACCATCAATACCAGCAATACCTAGTATTTCGCCACGGTGCACTTCAAAACTAACATCTTTAACCGAATGTCTTCCCTGTCCACTCACATTGAGATGTTCAACTTTAAAGATCGTTTCTCCTTGATTGATCTCTGGTTTATCGACAGAAAAGGATACCTCACGCCCAACCATCATTTCAGCTAATGTTTCAATGGATGTATCTTTAACACTGACAGTGCCTATTTTCTTACCACGTCTTAAAACGGTACATATGTCCGCAACCGCTTTGATTTCATTAAGCTTGTGCGTAATTAAAAGAATGGTTTTACCTTCTTTGGCAAATCCGCGCATGATATTCATCAATTCATGAATTTCTTGAGGTGTTAAAACAGCTGTTGGTTCATCAAAAATCAAAATATCAGCATCGCGATAAAGCATTTTTAAGATTTCAACACGTTGTTGCTGACCCACTGTAATATCTTTGATGTATGCTTTAAGATCAACATGTAATTTGTAAGTTTGAATCAAGTGTTCAAGTTTTTTGATCGCTTGATCATATTGGATGATACCATTTTTCGTATCTTCTACACCTAAAATAATATTATCCAATACGGTGAACGTATCGACTAATTTAAAGTGTTGATGCACCATACCAATACCTAAACGGTTTGCATCATTTGGATTTTTAATGACAACAGGCTGACCATCGATCAAAATATCACCTTGTTCGGGATGATATAAACCAAACAAAACCGACATCAGTGTCGATTTGCCTGCACCATTTTCGCCTAACAAAGCATGGATTTCTCCTTGTTTGACCTGTAGGGTTACATCGTCGTTGGCATAGAGGGTACCAAAGATCTTGGTAATATGCCGCATTTCTACTTTATATGCCATGTGCTCACTCCTTTGCTGAAAAACAAGGGGAAAGTTATTCGCTTTCCCCTTGGATCATCAACGTTGTTTTTCTAATCAATTAGGTTGTCTTTGGCCAAATTGTATTGAGTAAATCTGTGCTTGCTGTATATCCGAGTGTTGTTAAGAATGCTACGAATTCAGCTTCTGTCTTAGGCACAACGATTGTTCCATTACCAACTGCTGTACGAATGGTATTGTATTGTGCAGTGGTGAATGTGGTAAAACGCCAAGAAGCGGTTTCAGTTGGGAGACCAACTGCGTCATCAGCAACACCAAGGGTAATGCTTTGACCACCATCAAATTCATCATTATAGAAATCTGTTAATGCAGTTTGAACAGAGACTGCTAAGCCCTTCATTGCAGATGTGATCACACGTGCAGAAAGGTTAGATTGGTCAACGTCAACACCAACAACCCACTTACCAGTTGTTTCTTGAGCGGCTGCCATGACTGAGTTACCAGCACCACCAGCTGCTGCGTGAATCGCTTGTACACCACCAGCATACCAAGCTGCTGCTGTGGTCTTTGCACTGTCAGATGGAGCAAATGTGTTTAAGTATAAGTAACGGTTTGCAGCGAATGAGAATGTTGTAAGGTTTGCTTCTTCAGCGGCATAATATGCACCAGCAACGAAACCAACACCGAAACGTACAACGGCAGGAACTGCCATACCACCCATGAAACCAAGGTTTGTTAAACCATCTTTAACAGCTGCATAACCAGCTAAGAATCCAGATTGTTCTTCTTGGAAGAAAATGGAAAGTGTATTTTCGCCAATGGTGAAATCAGGATCTTCATCATCGTATGTATCCATGGTGTCCCAGTTTGTAACGTTATGGGGTGCGCCATCGATTAAGATGAACTTAACATCTGGATAGGTTGATTGTGCCTTATGAACACTATTTTCAAACAAGAATCCAGGAGTAACAACGACTTTTGCACCACTTTCGACTGCTAAGTCGATGGCTGCAACGTATGCATCAAAGCTGACTTCTGTTGGCTTGTAATACTTGATTGACTTATCGTTTTCTTCAGCAAATTCTTGGATACCTTCCCAAGTACCTTGGTTGAATGAACGGTCATCAATGTCACCAGAGTCTGTGATCATTGCGATTTCAAATTGTTCTGCACCGCAAGCAAATAAAACGGCAGCAAAAACAACTAGAACTAAAGCAACTAATACTTTCTTCATTCTAATTCTCCTCTACTTTTTGAAAGCGTGATAGGGCTTCCATTTTTTTATTACTATCTTTAGTTTACTCACTTTTACATTCATTTGCAAGAGTTAAATATAAATATTTATCCTTTGAACATATAATTAAATCAACTTTTATTTCATTCATGAATCATTCAAAATAGAGGTTGTGTCATTGATTATGCTCTCCTTATTATGGATTCAGCGTTGCATGATCTTCTTTTTGAATTTGCTCATAGTGATGTGCAAATCGTAAAAGCATCTCATCATCATCTATTTTTCCAACGATGACCATCGCTTTGGGTTGTCCTTGATACACACCTTCAGGAATACAGATCGATGGATTTCCATATATAGGTGCAAATCCTAACCAAACTGGTGCAGCAAGTGCGAGAAGTCCTTGTTCTTTCATGATGGACTCTAAAAGTTGAGCTTCATGAAGTAAAGATTGTCTTGTCTTGAGATATTCAGGATCATTTAAATCACCTGATGTGTTTTCTGATGCAATCAAAATACTTTGTCCATAGGTTAAGCATCGTCTTTCATGTTTTTGATTAAATTGGATGACATCTTGAAGTGATTTCACTTGTGTAGAACCTTGAACTTGTTGGAAGAATGCGTTGAGTGCATATTTGAACTCAACCAATAGCGTTGAATCATTATGAAGCTGAGCTTTTTCAAGTTCAATATCAATCGTCATATGTCCTAATGCATGACATCGTCTTTTTGCTGACATCATGATCGACTGTTCATCTTCTGAATACGTATGTCCTTTGATCATCATGAAACCAATCGTTGAAGGATGGATAGGTTTTTTCATCTGATCAAGATCGAATAAGCGATGTTCATGTTTCAATGTTGTCGAATCGTGTGGATCGATATGATTGATCACATTCATGAGTAATGCACAGTCTAAGACTGTGTTTGCCATCGGTCCAGCTGTATCTTGGGTCGGCGAAATGGGAATTATCCCATGTTTACTTACCAAACCAAAGGTTGGCTTATACGAGATGATTTGACACTGATAAGCGGGAGCCATCAATGAACCATTGGTCTCTGTGCCTATCGCTGCAGAAACGATGCCAAGTTTGACTGCAACTGCACTTCCTGTTGATGAACCATAGGGATCGACTTTTTCATCAAAGGGATGTTTGACTTGCCCATACATCGATCCAAATCCTGATGGCATGTTATCATAGCTCATAAAATATGCCCATTCTGAAAGATTGGCTTTTCCTAAAATAATCGCTCCTGCATCGATTAAATCGTTGACAATGGTGGCATTAAATGGAGGAATAAAATCGTGAAGTGCATAACTGTTTGCTGTGGTCGGTGTTCCATCACGATACATAATATTGTCTTTGATCACAATGGGAATTCCATGCAGAGGACCACGAATGATCCCTTTTTTCCGTTCTTCATCACGTTCTTTTGCTACAAGTAATGCATAGGGGCTAATCACACCCATCGCGTTCTTATCCAACTCTTTTTCGTGGACATGAAGTGCTTCTTCAACGAGCTGAACACTCGTTTTTTTACCTTGTTCTAATTGTTGTTTCAATAAGGTGATTGTCATTGTTTATCCCTCTTTTCTGATGGAGTCATCATGTCAATTTGTTCTTCATCTAAATTGGGTGTATATCCCATAGACATATAGAGATGAATGGCACTGTGATTGAGATCATCTGCAGCAAGAAAACTTCGCATTGCACCTTTTTGATTGCCATAACATAATGCATGTTTCATGAGTTTTCGACCAATGCCTTGACCTTGATAATCTCTCTTTACTGCAATTTCCCTTACCCATAAAACGGGTCCACGTGGTGATGAATCACCATAGATACTCACGAAGATAACACCGACGAGATGATCGTTGACATTGTAACCAAAGATCGCTGTATCGCGTGCTTTGACCTCCTGTAGGTAGTAATCTTGATGGGTGATCCATGCGATAACGTCGTGATAGGATTCACCGTGGAATTCACGCGATAACATCAAACAATCTTTTGTGATATCGCTGATTTCTTGAGCATCTTTTATGGTCAATTGTTGAAGATAATGAGATTCATGAAAAGATGATAAATCATTCAACCAGTAATCACGAATCACCCCGTACTCATGATAACCATGTTTGATTAACTCATCTTTCCAATCTCTTGGAATAAAAGAAATAAGTGCATTTGGATAGTGTTTTGAATAGTTTATCAATGTATTTAGATGATTGACGGCCCATATGAGTTCATGGATGTGATGATCCTTTCGAAATCCATAGACGAAAAGACCTTCGTGATCGATATGAACAAGTTCGAAATGCATGATTTCATCCCAGTCCACATAGTGAAACGCATGATGGGTATACGTCTGAACGTGCTTTTGAATGTTTTCGCGTGTGATTAAATCCATAGGTTCAACTCTTTTTAGTTTTATTTTAGCATAGGGATATCGTCATAGGAATAAAAAAAAGACCATGGGTCTTTATTTTCCAAACCAAAGCATCATTTCTTGTTTTGCATTATCTATGGAATCTGATGCGTGGATCAGATTGCGCAATGTTCTTTTTTCAGCCATCGCAACACTGAGTTCATCATCTTTAAAGCGACCGCGGATGCTTTTTGGATCAGCTTTGGCGGGATCGGTTGCACCAACGAGTGTTCGAACTTCTCCTACCACATCCAAACTATCTTTTGAAAGTTCAACAGCAACAACTTTTTTTCCAACAAACGTCTTTTGGATCGCTAAAGGAAAATAAGCTTGATTGACTTTTTGAATCACCTCTTCATAATGCTTTAAGATAAGTTCTTTGGAAACAATCACGTCTTTCTTTCGTACAACTTGAAATCCCTCTTGTCTAAAGATATCAAGAATCGTATCCACGAGGTGTCTTTCGACAGCATCAGGTTTAAACATAATAAATGTTGATGTTTGCATAAGTTTCTCCTTTGTATCAATACATTCATTATACCTTAAATACCCTTATTCTTCAAAGGATGCATGAGACATCTTTTTATGATATGATTGAAACGGAGGTCTTAAAATGATCTATATTCTTACTGGTGTTGCAAAATCAGGGAAATCCTTGGTGACCAAACATATCATTAAACATCAGCACATCCCCGTGATACAAACAGACCATATCATGATGATGCTTCATAAAGCTAATCCATCACTGGGTCTAAATATTGATGCATCTGATTCTTCAGTTGCACGTTTTTTAGAACCTTATCTCGATGCACTCATTGAGACGATGATCGAAAATAAACGTGATTATGTCATTGAAGGCGTTCATTTTTTAACTTCTTTTAGTCATCGTTTATTGAAACGATATCCCAAAGATGTCAAAGTTCTTTATCTTCTTTATGCCAAGATGGATCCGATAAAAAAAGCGCATGAACTTTTAGAACATGCGCATGAGATGGAAAATCCATGGTTTTTATCGATGAAAGGTGATAGCTATCATCATCTTGTTCGCTACTTAGTCGATGAAAGTAAGCGTCTAGAACAAGAATGTATCACATTAGATCTTCCTTATATCGAAATTGAAAACATCAAACAGCAAATGGTTGAGATTATTCAAAAGCTTTTTGATTAAAACGGTTCTGGAACAACCCATGTCATGAGTTGATGACTCGATGGATGAATGAATGCAAGTTCACGTGCATGTAACATGAGTCTTGATGCTGGTTTTCCAAGATAAAGTTTATCACCAATAATCGGATATCCTAAACTCTTGAGATGAACTCTAATCTGATGCTTTCTTCCGGTTTCAATCGTGATCCGAAGGCGAGATATACGATCCTGAACCTGTAAGACTTCATAGTGGGTCACTGCATGATCACCATGAGCATCAATACACATCGTGTTTTTATGTTTTTCACGACCAATGGGACGAGCAATCGTCCCTTTTTGTTGATCCACAATTCCGTTAATCAGTGCATGATAAACCTTGTGCATCGTCTTTTCTTCAAAAAGAGAGGATAAATAACTTAATGCAAGTGGATGTTTTGCAAAAACAACGATTCCGCTTGTTTCTTCATCGATGCGATGAGCAGGTAAAACAGGATAAGGATAATCGTTTTTTAGCATATAAGCAGAAACGCGAGCTGTGAGTGAGTCATTCTTTTTTCCATCATCATATACCAAAAGATTGATGGGCTTATTGACGATGAGTAGATCATCATCTTCATGAATCACTTCGAGTAACCCTCCATAAGGTTTTGGTATGGCAGGAAGCTGATCATCAAAATCAACACTCATCACATCGCCTTCATGAACGATTTCATCACCACGTGCAATCACTTGATTGATTTTGATTTTTTTGATTTGAAGGATGTGATTCACCCATTTTTTCGCAACATGATAACTGAAAAGTACATCACGTAGCATCCATCCTTCAAAGCATGCATGAATCTTTAATGTTAAAGGGGGTCTCATGATTTCAGTCCTTCATAGATAGCATCAAGGAGTTGACCTGTCGCATCCAAACCATGTTCCCAATACATAATCCCTGCAAGTTCATGCTCAATCACGTAAGCACTCTTTTCTAAGATTGAACGTCTGTTATCATACGAAATAAATTCTAAGCCATCTTTTCTAACTAAATAAGGTACTCCTGCTCGCTCGTCATAAGCTCTGATATAGTTATCATTATTCACATACGTATTTACAATATCAGTATAATGAACCGATCCTGCATTAACAAATGCGGTTGATAGGCTCGTTCTTGTCTGACGAATACCATAAAATGCAACACCAACAATAATTTTGTTATAGGGAATTTGATAGATATCATGGAAAATATCAATACTTTCATCAATCGAACATGATGTGAGTGTTTTCCCCACATTGAAGGTTGTGTTGTGATACGTTGATGCACGATATAGTGCATTTTGATATTGAGCGCCTGTAGAGACCATACCATATGTCATCATGTTAATGTAATCAATATAAGGCGCTGAGTTGAGTAAATCGTATTTTTCGGGTTGCCACTGACCACCAGTGATTGCTGTTGTCACGAGATGATTGGGATTGTTTGCTTTAACTTTTGTGTACACAATACGCATCAGTTCTGTATATCGTGTTGATTCAGATGTTGTAGGTGTTTCCCAGTCAATATCGATACCATCAAAACCATAGGTATTGATCAGTGTGACAATGTTATCAGCAAACCTGTTCATGAGAACACTTGATGATGCAATCGTCGACCATGCTGAGTCTGGAGCAACCGATGGAATCACCCAATTGCCGT
The DNA here is from genome assembly GCA_937983315.1 of uncultured Acholeplasmataceae bacterium. Taxonomy (GTDB): domain Bacteria; phylum Bacillota_I; class Bacilli_A; order Acholeplasmatales; family Acholeplasmataceae; genus Peloplasma. Next base: position 13,214 of record CALKAH010000121.1, read on the forward strand.
AAAGTCTTGCTTGAGGCATGATATAGGTGGTCATGTTGCTCAAGAACGCAGATCCAGTTAATGATCCATCACTTTGAGCTGTGATAAACGCTCCATTAATAATATCTAGAGATTGGAAAAATGTATCATTAACCAAATGGAAGTTGCGATAAATATACGATGAAGCAATCGGACCTTCAAGTGATTTGTACCCCTCAACGATCACATCAAATGTGATCACTTCACTGCCATCAGGTGAGGTCACCGTCGCAGAGAGTGTGACAATCGTTGTTTGATAGGGTTTTCGATAAACGCCTTCTGATGAAATGACTTCTGGGGCTGAACTTTCCCATGACAGTTGAAAAGCACTATATGATGTGGGTAAAACGAGATCGACCATGGTTGTTTCTGGAATAAAGGGTGTGAGATATGTGATTAAGTCGTTCATACTTTTGGACCCCCAGACAGCTTCATATCGAACATTCTTAATCCCTTCTTTTGCTTTATAACGTGGGAAGGTGTGATAGATCGATGTGCCATCACTCCATCCAAGAAAACTAAACTCATCTTTGTAAACCGATGGTAACATATCGATATTGCGATAGGTCTTTTCAACCTCACCCATCAATTGATCGTGTGTCCACATATCAAGATGGAGTTCACCAGAAGTATAGGTGGTTGGATCTTGGTCCATCCGAATATATAAGGGAAACTGTGGCGTTGATGTGAGTGCAATCATCACATCTTTTGCAACTGTATCTTCGGTATGAAGATGAGCACCGATGACCCAATCATAGTCAGGGAGATCTAAATATAAAATAGATGCCGTTGAAGCGTCAAAATAAACAACCTTATACGCTTCAATATCTTCATCGTAAGCTAAAAAGATTTTATAGAACCAACGAAGTTGGGTTTGAGCCTTATCGAATAAAGAGAGTGTTGTTCCAGTCAAATCATTGAGGGCTGTTATGGTTAGCTCATGTGCAGGTGTCATGGTCTCAAAGATATCAGGTCCCCATACCCCTCCATGGGGATCGAAAGTCACATCTACGTCAACATAGCTTTCAGGATCAACAGGTCTTGGATGTGGAATCAAGATGATGATATGATTGTCTTCTACTGTTACTTTTGTTTGATCAAGTTTAACATCATTGATCAAAACGTTGACTCTTTGATCCACATAAAAAGGATCAGTCACATCCACTGTGACTTCAATATGATCACCAATATCCTTTGTTTGTAAAATAATACCTTCTGTATCCGTCGTTACATCGAGTGTTTCTTCATCAAAGGTTAAATCGATGGTTTTAATATGATTGGGATCAACATCTTCTTGACAAGCAACCATGCCAATCGATAAGATCAAAGCCATCATCAGTAGCCATGTTTTCATCATTTCAGCTCTTTCTTTTCATCTATCTTTGATTATACCTAAATTATTCTTTCCACAAAATCGTTTATCATGATATGTGCCGCTTTTTTTATACTTTGACATAAACTTTCAAAAAAAGCACGCGTGTGCTTTCATGAATTCTATTCATCTTTTAGATGATGATAGATGGATTGAATGATGGCGATGACTTCATTTAAATCCTCAAGTGTTGTTGATTGACCAAAGGATATGCGAATCGTCCCATATTGATGGGAACGACCTATGGCTTTTAAGACATGAGATTCTTCAATTGTGTTGGATTGACATGCACTACCGGTTGATACATAAACGCCTTGTTGATCTAAAGCAAACGCTAACTCATGACTTTTGATGTGTGGCAAGGAAAGACTGATCAAGCCTGGTAATGTATATTGTTCATGTGTGGGTCCATTGATGATGCATGATGGTATGTCTTTTTTCATCTTAGCGATAAAGGTTTCTCTTAATGTCATGAGGTGCTCATCCTGCATTTTCATGTTGGATAAAGCTAATTGATAGGCTACACCTAAACCAATGATGCCTGCAACATGTTCAGTACCTGAACGAAGGCCTTTTTCTTGCATACCTCCATATAGGATCGGTGAAATCTCAAGTCCCTGTTTCAAAATAAGTGCTCCAATACCTTTGGGTCCATAGAACTTATGGGCGGATAGTGTCAACATGTCGATATGATCATGGATCATCGATACATGATGATGACCGACCCATTGGACACCATCAACATGAAACATCACACCTTGAGCATGGCATAATTGCCCAATCAGTCGGATGTTTTGTATGGTTCCTATTTCATTATTTGCGGCAATGAGTGTGACGAGTAGCGTCTGAGAATCAAGACTTGATTTGAACGTTTCGAGATCTAAAAATCCTTCATGATCAACAGGACATTCGCGGATGATATACCCTTCTTCTTTAAGGGCATCTAACGTATGAATGGTGGCGTGGTGCTCAATGGTTGATGTGATGATCACTTTTTTTTCAGGATGTTTTTTTGCATAACCTCGAATGGCTAAATTGGTTGCTTCGGTACCACCTGATGTGAAAATTACGCCGTGTAGATCCGTGTCAAAAGCCTTTGCCATCTCGATTCTAACATCATTGATCGCGCGTTTAACGTCAATTCCCATGTGATGCATGGATGATGGATTACCAAACTGATCTGTCAAATAAGGCAGCATATGAGCAAGAACTTCTTTATCGAGTGGTGTGGTTGCTGCATGATCAAGATAAAAAGATTTCATGAGATCACCCCTTTTTCATGATGGTACATGATTCAATCTGAGGTAAGTCGATAAACGTGCAGTCAAAGGGTAAATCACCAATCAAATAGGGACGGTTATTTTCCATATAATCTACAAGAGGTTGAATCAGTTTTTGAATGGCGTAGGATTGATGAATAATACACGGATCTGCATCACGAAAAAGCTCGATTGATCGTTGTCTGATCGCATCCATTTTGATCGGGATATTCAGAGCTTTACCTTCGAAGATAACGTGCCCTTCTTGATGAAAGATAATCATTTTTTGTTTCATGTTGACTCCAATCAAATCATAAAGAGTAGATAATAAATCAAAATCGCAAGGAAAACCAATGCATTAAAAAGCTTAATCCAGTGCAACTTTTCACGCATAAATGTCGAGATGGACACAACGGATTGTGTTTTCATAGCAATCAATGTAATGACAACAAGCGGTAAGACAAAAATGAGATTGTAGACAAATAACAAGATGATGCCACGACCTAAATGATCTGTAAAATGAATCAGATGCAAAATGGCTGTCAAGTATGCTTGACCTGTGCATAAAAATTCGGTGAACGAGATGATCAGTCCAATCATAAACGTGATGACATAGATCATTTTGCTGCCTTCATCCATACTTTGGGTGAATTTTTGCATCAACGCTCGATTAAACTTTTGGATACCTCGAGGAAGTTGATTTTTAATAAGTTGGTATTTTTGAAGTAATGTCACGATAAAGTCATAGATATTGAGTATAAATAGAAAGAGAGATAAACCGATGATCACCCATGGAACCACGGTGACTAGAAATGATAGGAACTGCAACCGATTTAAATATTGATATAAAATCGTTCCAAAAAGGAAGTAACTGATAAAAATAGCTGAAATAAATGTCAAACTCACCTGCAATAAGACACGCTTATTTTTAGTGAATCCAAGCAGATCGGAAGAGCGTCGTGTAGGGAAAGAGTGTAGATCTCGGTG
>CALKAH010000122.1 GCA_937983315.1 uncultured Acholeplasmataceae bacterium
CGGCGACCACCGAGATCTACACGCTTTCCCTACACGACGCTCTTCCGATCTCCTATATCACAATGAATGGTGATTTTATCGTCAATATTCCTTTAACCATTACAGATACCACCGACCCACTTAAATTATTCCAAACGATTATTAAGATTGATGCGACGCCTGAAGTATCAGGCAGTGACTTACGCATTGTCTTAAATGAACTTGTTGCTGGTGAAGTCACATTAGGTTCGGAAAATATTGCCAATGTCCTAACGATGTTAGGTGATAACGAAATCATCGTTGATGGCGCATTTGTCATCAAAGATTTTGACCAACAAATGGATGCTGCAGGTATGGGTATTGAATCAGTTTCCGTTGTAGATGACAGTTTGAGAATGTACATTACTCTCAATGATGCCATCCCCCTACAAGACATCCAAGATGCTGTTCAAGATGTATTAAATACGATTTCTGGCGATCCAAACTATCCACCCGAATTAAATGAAGCAATCGATGATTTACTTGCTGCAGTGGTTGATCCAGAAGCTGATCCAGAAGCTGCTGTCGAACAACTTGTCGAAGTTCTTGATGGCTTATCAGATGAAGAACAAGAACAACTCTTTAACGATTTGATTGAAGCCTTTGAAGGAACAGATCTCAACTACGAAGATTTGTTTGGCTTACTCCCATAATATTTGATTCAATGAAGCGCACACTCATGGAAACATGGGTGTGTTTTTTATGAAGTCAACTTGTAGTTTAAGGGGTTTTATCATATAATAGATGAGACAATGAGGTGACTGACTTATGGAAAAAATTTCCAACTTTATTACAACCATTATTGAAAACGATCTTGAATCAAAAAAACACGATGAGATCGTGACACGTTTTCCACCCGAACCCAACGGGTTTTTACACATTGGCCATGCGCGTGCCATCATCACCGACTTTGAAAGTGCGAAACAATACGGTGGATATACCAATCTCCGTTATGATGATACAAACCCTAGTAAAGAAGACGATGTTTATGTCAAAGCGATTCTTGATGATATTCGCTGGTTAGGTTATGAACCTAAAAATGTTTATTTCGCAAGCGACTATTTTGAAGAAATGTATGAACGTGCCATCCTTCTGATCAAAAAGGGATTAGCGTATGTCGATCATTCCACAGCCGATGAAATCGCAAAAGATCGTGGCAATTTACAAACCCCAGGTAAACCATCCAAATATCGTGATCGTTCAGTCGAAGAAAACCTAAGACTGTTCAATGAGATGCGTGAAGGTAAATTCAAGGAAGGTGAATGCGTTCTTCGTGCGAAGATCGATATGTCATCTCCCAATATGAATATGAGAGATCCTGTGATCTATCGCATCAGTTTTGCTGAACACCATAATACCGGTAAGAAATGGTGTATCTATCCCATGTATGATTATGCCCATCCTCTTGAAGATGCGATTGAAGGTATCACACATTCCCTATGCTCCCTTGAATTTGAAGACCATCGTCCTCTCTATGATTGGGTTGTTAGGGAAACTGAAATGCCCAAAGTACCACGTCAGATTGAATTTGGTCGTCTATCCATTGAAAATACAGTGATGAGTAAACGTTTCTTACGTCAACTTGTTGAAGAAAACAAAGTTATTGGATGGGACGATCCACGTATGCCTACCTTATCGGGACTTAGAAGACGGGGATATACACCAGAAGCTATTCGTCGCTTTGTCATTTCAACAGGATTATCCAAAGTTAACTCTACAGTGGGTACCGACATGCTTGAGGCAGCACTTCGTGATGATCTTGCAGAACGTGCACCCCGAGCCATGGCTGTGATCAATCCACTTAAGGTCACCATCACAAACTATGAAGAAGGTAAGATTGAATACTTTGATGTTTTATATCATCAGGACAAACCTGAATTAGGTTCACGTCAAGTTCCCTTCTCAAGACACCTTTATATTGAAGCCGATGATTATGTTGAGACAAAACCCAATAATAAATACAAACGACTGTCATTAGGTGATGAAGTTCGACTCTTCTATGCTTACTTTATTAAAGCCAATGAAGTGATCAAAGATAAAGAAGGAAATGTCATTGAAGTTTTAGCAACCTATGATCCTGCAACACGTTCTGGATCGGGTTTTAATGATCGAAAGCCTAATGGAACGATTCATTTCGTTGAAGCAACCCATGCAAGCAAAGCAACATTTAACTTCTTTGGACCCATGATTCTTGGCGATGAAGAGATGAGTTTAATGGATCGTTTTAACCAAGATTCATGGACGATTAAACACGGCTTTGTTGAATCCGCATTAGCTAACGTTAAACCTCAAGATAAATTCCAATTCATAAGAAACGGATACTTTAATACCGATCTTTCGACCAAGAAGAATCATCTTGTCTTTAATGAAATCGTACCGTTAAAGAGTTCGTACAAGTAAGAAAGTGGGTGTGCCATGAACTGGCTAGCTACACTAAATGAATCGCAATTAAAAGCGGTGATCCACCCTGGTGGACCGCTTTTTGTTGTCGCAGGTGCGGGAACAGGAAAGACAAAAACACTCACATCACGTATTGCTTATTTGATCATGAATGGCGTGACTCCTCATCGGATTCTCGCGGTGACATTTACCAATAAAGCAGCACGCGAGATGAAAACACGCGTCATTGAAATGACGGGACCTTATGCAACCGAAGTATGGCTCTATACGTTTCATGCGTTAGGGCTTCAAATATTAAGACGTCATATCGCAGAACTCCCTTATGGATATCGTCCTAATTTCAATGTCATCGATGAAGAAGATGGCAAGAAAATCATCCAAGAAGTGATCAAGTCACTCGAACTCGATGTGAAGATGTTCTCACTTAAGCATCTTAAGAATCTAATCTCTTTATATAAATCAAGACGACTCGATCAGTTTGAACGTACCGATGAAGAGAAAATTTATCAAAAATATCAAAACTATTTACGTGAAAACCAACTCGTTGACTTTGATGATTTGCTTCTTTATCCGCTTGAACTCTTTGAAGATTATCCTAAAATTCGAGATCACTATCAACTCGCATTTGAACACATTTTAGTCGATGAATTCCAAGATACTGACATCATTCAATATAAACTTTTAAAGATCATGGGTGCTCGTCATAAAAATGTATTTGTCGTAGGAGACCCTGACCAATCGATTTATGCATTCCGTGGTGCTAATTATGAGAATGCTCGTCTGTTTACCAAGGATTTTGGTGCTGAACAAATCGTTTTAGAACAAAACTATCGTTCAACAAATTACATCTTACAAGCTGCGAATCAACTGATCAACTACAACTTTAATCGCCCAGCAGCAAAAAACCTTGAAAGTGATTTGGGTATGGGTGAAATGCCTT
>CALKAH010000123.1 GCA_937983315.1 uncultured Acholeplasmataceae bacterium
GCGCCCACCGAGATCTACACTCTTTCCCTACACGACGCTCTTCCGATCTGTAAGTGTGATACTACCGGTATCACTGTCTAATTCGAAGGATTCAGCAACAACATCAGTGAGTGAAAGACTACCTGTATCACTATCGGCAACGATGACTCCTTCAGACTCTACTTCTTTGATCATCACATAACCTGTGTCTGTGGTCGCATGGAGTGTTTCGACGATGACATTTTCGACATAGACACTACCTGTGTTTGAACTTAAAGTAAGATCATCAAAGGTGATGACTTCATCAAACTCAACACGAACTGCACCGATCGATGTTTCTAAATTCATGGTGTATACGACATCAGCGGGTATATAAAGATGAACAGTCTTGATATCTTCAGATACAAATTTGTAGTTCAGAAAATTAAAAAATCCAACTTTTTCTTTTTGTGTGACCGTATAGATGTTATCAACAACATCAAATGTCCAAGTGTCACGTGATTCATGAGCATAATAGGTTACCGTAATATCGCTACTTTCAACCACATGAACAACGATTGAACGTGTCTCAACATCCATTTCGATCGTATGAATGTCGTCAGATAAAGTTTCTGTTAACATTTCACCATACGCTTCATCATCATTGAAAAAACCCCTTAAACCTGCAATGTCTAATCCCATAAAGAAGGCAGCAACTGCCATGACTAGACCCAATAAAATCAAAATACCTAAAATTTTCGATAAAACTTTCATTGACTTTCACCTTTCCTATGTGCCAGTTTGGAAAACCAAACAATGAGTTTACGCCACAATAACGCCATGAGTTGGTAGGTCCATAATGCGAGCAAGATGAGCATGCTGAATGTCATGAGTCCCATACCAAGAACACCTAAAACATTGGGAATACTTAATGATGATTGGAGCATATCGATCAGTAAACCAATAAATCCAACCAATCCTGTAACAATTAAGAGAAAAGCTGTGAAGATCATCGACATCACGAAGATGAGAATCGAAATATAGACAATACCCAGTGGTAATAAAATCGGTGATCCAAGTAATAAGAGTAAAAGCTGACGTGTGCTTTTTGAAACGCGAAGAACCGATGTGTTTTCTCTTTTCATGAGAATTTCAGGTGTCATATCTTTGACGATTTTTCTAATCTCATACCCGCTCAAGATATCATCGATCTTTTCTCCTGAAGATAGTCGATCATTAATGATCTCTTCATAATAATTTAAAATATCTTTGACTTCATCATCATAGAACTTTGTGCGCAGTGCACGTTCTAATTCCTTTAACCATGTCTTCATCTTGAAATCCTCACTTCTTCAATATTTGATAAATCTTTCTGATATCTTCCCACTCATGTAAAAACTCATCGATGTGGAGTTGACCTTTGGAGGTAATCTGATAATACTTGCGATTACGCCCTTGGAAAAGTACATTGTATGTTTTCAACTCATCCGTCTTTTCAAGCCGTCTTAAAATGGGATAAAGTGTCGACTCGCTGATGGGGATGTATGTGGTTAGGTCGCTGACAATTTTATAACCGTAGGAATCTCCTTGTGTCAGCATGGCAAGGACGAAGATTTCAAGAACACCTTTTTTGACTTGTTCTCTCATACGTCACCTCTTATACTTGCATTTCGATAATATTATACATTGCATAGTATTGCTTGTCAATAAAAAAAGTTCATTTTTCAGAACTTTCTTCATCAGACTTAATTTCACCTTTATGTGATGGTGATAGATAGGAAATCCGTTCAGCAATGATATCCACCATCGTCAGTTTCCGATCTTCTGTCACTTCGTATTTCCACGTCTGTAGACGTGCCTTGACGGCAAGCATGACACCTTTGGATGCATAAGACTCCATGGCAGTGGCTAATCCTTCCCATACCGTAATACGAAAGAAATCTGTATCATAGGTACCATCCATATTTTTAAATGCACGTTGAACAGCTAAATTGATGTAACATACCTTTCTTCCATCAT
>CALKAH010000124.1 GCA_937983315.1 uncultured Acholeplasmataceae bacterium
AATTAAATGGTATGAGAATTATGGATTCACAAAAGATGGAAAGACGAAATCTGTTCCTGTTATGAATAATTATAACTTGGATGAACTTCGAATGAGCATAAGAATTAGATCGTGACAAAAATACTTAGATGAAAAACAAATAATTGTAAAATAAGCTACACTTTACCACCATGTCCTACAAAGGGTATGTTAAAGGACAAAAGAACACTTTTCCTTTCGTGTCCTACAAATTCCCTTGTTGGGCTATAAAAGATATGTTAAAGGACAATGGGACACGTTTAAGTGTTTTCACAAAAAAGCGCGTGTTTATTTGTGCTCTTATGCCACCAAAATTGACTTGAAAGACTCCTGTGTGAGTCTTTTTGTTTATATATATTGAAATACAGTGAATTACATCGATTAAAATGCACTGTAAAAAGAGGTATCAAATAATCAATCTCATGACAACAGTTAAAAAAGATAAATCGAGATTGATTGACTGAGCAGTTTCAGCACAACATCAAAATTTATGATAAAATAGAGAAAAAGTTGTTAAAATAACAACCAATGATAGGAAAAAAGTATGGACAATTTAGAAAAGAAGCATCAACGACGTATACGCTACAAAGGCACGCATCCAACGTCTTTTGAAGCGAAATATAAAGAATTGCAACCTGATAAATATCAAGAAACCATTCAAAAGATTATTGAAAAAGGCATGACTCCTGCGGGTATGCACAGACCTATTTGTGTCAATGAAATCATGTCATTTTTAGACGTGAAACCAGGTCAACTAGGTTTCGATGCAACATTAGGATATGGTGGTCATGCGCAAGAAATACTCAAGCAATTCAATCATCAAGGTCATTTGTACGCAGTTGATCAAGATCCTATTGAACTTCCAAAAACAAAAGTTAGACTAGAAAAGCTTGGATATAATGAAGATATCCTAACTGTCAATAACTTGAACTTTAAGGACATTGATGTCATCGCTTCGGTATCTGGGAAATTTGATTTTGTGATTGCAGATCTTGGCGTATCGTCAATGCAAATTGATAATCCAGAAAGAGGATTTTCATTTAAAACGAATGGTCCTCTTGATTTAAGAATGAACCCCAAGATTGGCATAAGTGCAGCTGAACGACTAAAAGAGATGAATAAGGAAGAAATCGAAGGGATGCTTATTGAAAATGCGGATGAACCTTATACATCTGAAATTGCACAAGGAATTGTTAATCACCTGCATAAAGGACATGATATCAGTTTAACTTCTGATCTTTATCAAGTGATTGTTGAAGCTTTAAAGTTCATTCCACCATCAAAGCGTGATGAAGAAGTTAAGAAATCAAGCCAACGTACTTTCCAGGCTTTAAGAATTGATATCAATCATGAATATGAAGCACTTTATGAGTTTTTAGAAAAACTACCTGATGTTTTAAAGCCTAATGGAAAAATTGCAATTTTAACGTTCCATTCCGGTGAAGATAGACTTGTCAAGAAATCATTTCAGTATTATTTTAGAGAAGGTATTTATAAAGAAGTTTCTGATGGTCCAATTAGACCTTCCATGGAAGAGCAAAATTCAAATAGTCGAGCACGATCTGCAAAGTTCAGATGGGCAATCAAAAAATAAAGATAATAAGCATCTACACAACCTAACATATGTGTAAATGTTGTTCATAATTAGATAAACATTTCAATTGCATTATCACAAAATATAATAATGCTATATGTCTTTATATCTATAAAATAAATCCCATGATCATCGAGATGATTACAATGATTGGTGCAGGAATTTTCTTGTTCATTAATAGAATAAAGTTAATCAAGAGCATCAACCAAATTCGCCAATCCAGTGGTAAACGATAAGCTTGAGTTAATGCTGTCATGGTGATCAAACTTGCTGCAGTCACCGTAACACCAGTCAAAAAATATTTCATATGAGTCAATTGTCGCATCGACTTCCAGATTGGAAAGATAAAGAAAACAAGCAATATACCAGGTAAAAAAATACTTAATCCACCAATTAGACCAGCAATCATCGAAAATCCTGTTCCTGCATAAGAGCGAGAAGACACAAATGCTGCAAAACTAAAGAGAGGTCCCGGAATAGCTTGATCAATGGCATATCCAGATAAGAAATCACTGAGTGATAGTAAAGATTGGGTTTGGACAAGATCTTGAATCATGAGTGGAATGACGATTTGACCACCACCAATGACTGAATATCCATAACGATAAAACGATGTATACAAGGTCACCCATGGAGCGGTGATCCACGTTCTTAAGCCTTCATTGAATAAGGCTAATCCGATAACTACAGCAAGTATCCACCATCTTGGATGATGATCAGATGTATTTACTTGTTTTTCTTTGGTATGTTGCAAGAGGACAGATAGCCCACCAGCAATAAGAAGTAGCGGAACTATCCACATCGAATAACCAACTAAAAAGATACTTAAGACAAGCATAATGATAAATAAAATCCAATCATACCGTTTTTTTAATACTTTTTTTGATAAATTGAAGGCTGCATAGAAGATAAATGCAACAGCAACTGCTGGTAAATACGTTAAAAGTGGTTTCCATTGATTGTTTTGATCAACTTGATAAAAGAAAACACCAAGTAATCCCATCGTGATAATCGCTGGAAGTGCCCATACCATAAAAGTGAGTAAAGCTAGGATGGGTCCACCCACATAATAACCGATGGCGGTGATGGTTTGTGTACTGCTTGGTCCAGGAACAAGTGCATATAAACCAATCAATTCTGTGAGTTCTTCATCGCTTAAGTATTTTTTCTTATGAACGAGTATGGATGAAAAAACTCCATAATGAGCTTCTGGACCACCAAATGAACCTAATGAACACATCAAAATATCCCATAAAAAAGTTGTCCACTTAACGTGATGAGTTTGATTCATGTTTGCCCTCCTCTTTAGAATGATGGTCTAGGATTTCTTCTGTGAGTTCTTGAGCTTTTTCTCTTAAATCTTTTAGAATACTTAAACCCAAGGATGTGATCTGATAATACTTACGAATTTTACCATGCTCATTTTTTTCATTCATGGTTAATAAGCCTTCTTGCATAAGTTCCTTAAGTAGGGGATAAACATGAGATGGACCCACATCATATCCATGATCTTTGAGTTCATCCATCATCCATGTACCATAGATGGGATGAATCGATGCATGATGAAGGATATGAAGTTGCAGAAATCCCAAATGAAGTCTTTTTTCAAACGTTGAATGCATATCATCACTCCAATTCTTGATATCAAAAAATGATATCAACAGTTTATCATAAGGTAACATCTATGTCAAAAAGATTACATCCCATGAAAAAACCTGCAAGTGATCGACTGCTCGATCATGTCGCAGGTTATATCTTATGTTAAAATAGAAGAAGATTACATGGGTTTTAGATTACGATTTAAGCGATCGATAATGACATCTAATCGATGAACTCGTGATTCCTCTTTTTTTAATGCATAATAACTGATGGCATAGATTTTTTGTATCGAAGAAGACATCTTGATATAGTTTTGATATGCAATCTCATGAGGTTCGATCAGTTTTTTGAATCCTTCCATGTCAAAATCAATGGGAGGTTGGTCAGCTTTTTCCCATCTACCATCTTTTTTGGCAGCATCAATCGCGTCAAATCCTTGTTTCATCATAAGACCTTCTTTGATGAGTCGGAGAGCATTCGTTTTGTTCACGGTTGACCAGATGGATTGCGGGCGTCTTTTGGTAAAGTATTTGATGTAAAACTGGTCACCTTCACTTCTTAGTTGTCCATCAATCCAGCCAAAGCATAAAGCAACATCGACGGCTTCTTTCGGTGTGAGTGATGATGTTTTCTTGAATTTATCAAATCTTATCCATATGCCTTCTTGATCATCTACATGGACGTTTAGCCAGTCCCAAAAGGCATGTTTATCCATAAAAAGTTCGATCATAGTACCCCTCTAAGTTCAGCATAGTTAAAAACGATTCATTTGTCAAGATAACATGAAGAAAGAAAGGATTTGTCAATGATGAACCAAACATTATTAAAGCGCTTGATGTCAATAGGTGATGTATCTGCGATCACACTTGATCAGCATCATGATGATGTGATCAATCTATTTGCTCAAACTGATCAAAAGGCCAAGAGCATTCGAAACCAAATCATCCATCAGTTTGAATACATATACACCTATCTTGATCATGATGTCATTGTCTTTGAACATAAGGTTTATACGATGAATTATACATCTATACAAGACCTGGTTCATCAACTCAATCGAACCCTTTTTGAACATCTTCCAAAAGATGGATGCACAACATGCCAGTGGCATCATCTCCTCAATAATCATCTTTTATTTGATCCTGAAGGTCGTTATGAAGCACTCAGGAAACGATTTAATCTCACCTATAAAGATCGCTTAATGAAGCGAATAATCGAACATCACATGATTCATCTGAGCGAGCAACCACGCTCTATCTACATGTCACTCATGGAAGCCTATCGAAATGAGAAGTCACTCGACATCATGAGATTAACACCTCGATATTTAGAGATTATCATTGACATATGGTTTTCTATCAAAAAGGAAACTTATGCATCACTTGATGATGCGATAGATAAACTGAGTCAAAGTCATTTGGCTATTGAAAAAAATATGTTTTCCCATATCACCAAACTCATCTCAATGACATGTAATTGGAACGAAAAACGATTATCGTGTATGAACCTTGCTCAAATCATCAAACGAGAAGTTGATTTGCTCAAGTTCGAATAATTCATCGAAATCAATCATGAATGCCTTTAATCCCACCTGTTTTATGATATAATATGACCATCATTTGAGGTGGTTTTATGAAATTATCAACCGGTATGACTGTGTCAATCCACAGCTACAAGCATAACAAGAAACTGCACCGAGTCTGGAAAAAATCCGTGGTATTATATCAAGATCAACATGTTTTAGTCACCGGAAACAATCGCACCAAAGTGATTGAAGCTGATGGACGAAGCTGGCACACGAAAGAACCTGCGATTTGTTATTTCTACAGTGATTTATGGTTTAACATTATTGGTATGTTAAAACGTGATGGTATTTATTTTTACTGTAATCTCTCATCACCTTATCTCTATGATGGAGAAGCGGTTAAATAAATCGATTATGACCTTGATATCAAGGTTTTTCCTGATGGTAAATATATCCTATTGGATGAGAAAGAGTATCTCGCGCATCAAGGAAGTATGTGCTACAGTGAAGAAATCCAATCGATTATTCATCATCAGATTGATCTCTTGAAAGAACGTATTGAAAAGAAAGAAGCTCCCTTTAATTTATCCGATATCAAACTTTATTATGAACAGTTTAAAAGCATCACCAAAAAGTGAGGTTTTCGGGTGCGAATTTTAAACACAACAATTAAAATGACTTTAGTCGGTGTGATCACAAGTTTGATTGCACGCGCTTTAGGGATTGATTACTGGCTGACAGCAGGGATTGTTGCCATCTTATCGATTTCACTTACCAAACGAGATTCCATCACCTCATCGCTTCGTCGTGTGGTGGATGCCATTTTTGGATTGATGTTATCGACACTCATGTTTATTGCTTTTGGTTATACCTTCCTTGTCTTTTCAATCTTTACATTTCTCTTTGTCTACGTATCATTCAAACTCAAACTACAAGAAGGTATTATTTTATCACTCGTTTTAGTCTCTCATCTCTTAATCGAAGAAGCTTTCAATTTCAACATGATTGGTAACGAACTTGCCATTTTATTTATTGCGGTTGGGGTTGCGATGATTATCAATACTTTTTATCCCCAATCATCTGAAAAGGTACTTGATCGACATGTACAATCCGTCGATCAATTGATTAGAGATCATTTATTTATGCTTTCACTTTTATTAAAAGATCCTGAGTATCATGAAGAGTATTATCGCCATTATGCGATGCTTGATCGAAAGATACAATCGACGATCGATGAAGTTGAACTGGTTGATAAAGACTTACTCTTTCAAAATGACCATTCCTACCTCGCCTATTTTCATATGCGAAAAGAACAATCATCTTATATCAGACATATGTATCAGCATGCTTTAAAAATCAAAGCCCTTCATCCTTTTGCACAAGAAATATCTGAATATGTCAAAACATTAGCGAACGACATCGGGCTCTATGATCGTGCAACTGGACAACTCAAAAGACTCGATCTTCTCATGCAGCACTATAAACAGGCACAACTCCCTCAAACACGTGATGAATTTGAACTCAGAGCATCCTTATATCAGATCATGCAAGAGATTGAATCGTTCTTACTGGTTAAAGTTGACTTTCATCACAGTTATCCTGATTTTGGTCATCCACGCTCCTAAGGGAGTTTTTTTAATGCCTTTCGTTTTGGTTATCGATCTCACTTTGATAGAATAGTGATAGAGTATAATCAAAGGAGATCTTCATATGAAATTCATTAAAAACTTCAGAAATCTATTCCCAAGTCTTGTGACAACCATCATTGTGGTTGCAATTACGCTTTACACGTTTTATCAAAACATTGGAGGAATCAATATCTTTGATCGTCTTGCCAATGTGTTTCCTGTCGTTTTAGTGGGTATCGCGATTATTGGTCTTACACTGGCTAAACAGTCGTTAGCATCCCATATCTTGTTACTGCTTACATCCTATTTAGCATCTGGACGTGCATTACTGGTTGCGATCACATCATTTAATTTTGAAACATTCAGTTTTGATGCCGTGTGGACCGTGGGTTTAATTCTGGATGCCATCATCTTCGTGTATTTAGCTTTATATGTCTTATCATTTATCTTAGATGGTCAGTTCAAAGCGAAGTTATCATCAAGTCCTGTGTTAACATCGGCACTCATTGCATTCTTGTTTTTCTATTTTAGAGATGGATTTTCTATCGCTGTTTTAAAGATTTTACCTGCAGTGATTGCACTGATGTTTGGTTCATCACTTTATGCGATAGTCTTATTATTAGCAGGAGTGGTTGATGTACCCTTCCGTTTGTTAAGTTTACTCGTTGAAGGACATCTGTTCCATCAAACACTCGGATATTATCTCTTCGCACTCTTTGCACTCTATTTAATTTATGGAGCGATAAAAGGAATTCTAAAACATCGAGGTTAAGTTATATAGAATATCGATTTAACATTAGCTATAAAAAAAGACGTATTCCATACGTTTTTTTGTTTTTAGTGCAAAAACATGTGATTATGCAAAATTATTAAAAATTAAGTATTGATAAATTAAGTTATTCGTGATATATTTAAATTATAAAAAGGGGGGGACAATCCATGAAACGTCTCGTATTATTGAGTTTATTTGTTTTATTTTTAGCCGGTTGTGTGAGCCAGGCAAATGACATAACATCACTGCCATCGATTGAAGAGAACAACGATCCATTCATCAAAGAACCAAGAGATATCTATCATCGACTGGCTGGAGGACCTACTTTCTCATTATATATCGACGAGTTAGGTAGACTTTTCGGATGGGGACAACCCACATATGGTATCCTTGCACACGAATCTCAGCCTGATACACTTTATTCAGAACCCATCTTACTTCAACACTATTTTGATCTTGAAGATGATGAAAAATTTCTCTCCATAGTAGCTGGTGGAAACCATGCTCTTGCATTAACTTCGCATCATCGACTTTTAGCATGGGGGAGTAATCTTTTAGGACAGATAGGAAACCATAAAGAACAAGAGATCATCTTTAATCCTATAGATATTACAGAACAACTCAATCTTTCTGCTAATGAGACCATTAGTCAAATGTTTGCCGGTGACTATTTCAATATCATACTAACATCGAATCATCGATTACTTGGATGGGGTAACAATACGAATCTCGAACTTGGGACAACTAGTTTTGACGAAGACTTTTATGTATGGAAAAGAGTGACTTCGCCCATCGATTTGACGACATATCTCAATTTATCAGATGATGATCATGTGATGTTTCTTGGGCATTTTTATACGATTACATCGCGTCATCGTGTGATTGCATGGTCTGATGCTGCAAAGAAAGGAACTGAATTCGATGGGCATTTTAGAGACATCACTGAAGAAATATCACTTGATCAAGATGAGTATATTGCGTCGATCTTCTCAAACACAAATATCATGTTAACATCTCAAAACCGACTCATTATTCCATCATTTATTGAACCTGGACATCAAGCATCCTATTTCTTATATGAATTAGAACATACACATGCTTTCCAACATGTCAAAGTGAATGATGGGCATATGGTTATGATCACTGCAGATCAAGTGGTTTACGGATTTGGTATGAATACTCATGGACAACTTGGTACAGGTGATACCGCTGAGCGAGGTGATATTGATTGTTCAGAACCCAATCAAATCAAATTTATATTTGAAGTACTTGATTGGACAAATAACATAAGTCTAGATGACTTGTGGATTGAGATCAATCTTGAAAGAAACCATACCATGTTACTCACATCGAATAATCTGCTTTACGCCTGGGGAAATAATACATATGGACAACTAGGATTGAATGATTTCACTCCTCGATATGTACCAACGTTGATGAATGACTAAAAGATGAATCGCATAACCATTCTACACACTTATTTTGCTTAACTTCATTCATATGGATGATAACAAATTTATGTAAAAGCATTATAATGAGGTTAAATAGACGTAGAAATGAGGGATTGTATGTTCGCTTTTGTGAAGTCGTTATCGACAAAGATCAATCATCAAATGCAAATGATTGGTCTAGTAGTTCTATCCATGATTGGGCTCTATCTTTATGTCGATGGAGCAGATGATGTCTTGGAAGTGATTCAAGATTTACTTCCTATTTTACTCATCTTAGGAGCGGTTTGGTTATTATTCTTGAATAAGAAACCATTAGCTGCTCATGCTGTGTTATTCTTGGTTGTTTTCGCAAACGGTTTAAACAATTTTCTCAACTGGATTTTCTCCTATCACTTTTTCTTTGAAGAATTCCTAGTTGACTTTTCGATTAATACCTTACTGATCTTACTGGCTTGTCTCTATTTGGGTTCAATGATCCTATCGTTCTTACTGAATGAAGGATATAAAGTTGAAATCAAAAATCCAGGTATGCCTTTACTCTTATTACTCTTTGCATTATATATCTATCTTGATAATGGATTTGCATCGCTCATCTTTGTTAGTATCTATGTTTACCTCGCATTCAGCGCTAAACAACCCGTTGCTGCGTTGGCACTGATGTTATGCAATGTGATTACCGTACCTTTTATTATCGTACGTCGTTTTATTGATGAAGCAGCTAAGTTTACAACGATCTATAACTGGATTTTAGATGCATTTGCAATCTTTTTAATCTATTTAATTATCGTTAACCTCTTACCTGCCTTAAAGAAACCTAAAGAACTGATTCAACCACAACAATAAAAAAAAGAAGGGGTGCTCAAAATTGAGCATCCCTTTTTAATGACCGGATGAAGGTTCAAGTAATTCTTCAATTTCAGGTAAAGCGTTGATTTCACCTGCTTTAGAGATGGAAATCTTCGCGAAGATGGGACCAAACGTTTCATAAACTAAAACGGATGCCATAATAATCGTTGTTAATTCAACCGCATATTGGGGTAACTGTTGCATGACAATGACGGATAACCCAATGGAAATCCCTCCTTGCGGAAGAAGTGCAATCCCCAGCCATTTTTGAACTTGAGGTTCTGCTTTAACCGATTTCGCACCAACAAATGCACCAAGAATCTTACCCGAAGCACGTGCGGCAATGTAACCAAGACCAGCGATACCAACAGATTTTAAAATCGCGATATCAAGGCTAGCACCGGCAAGTGTGAAGAAAAGCACATAGAAGATGGGAACGAAGTCGTTGACGGCTGAGAAACTTCTACTTGCAAACTTGCGTAAGTTAGCAAGAGTAGCTCCCATCATGATATTGGCGAGTAGTGGTGATAAGTTAAGCCACATCGCTATTCCAGCGGCTAAACCGACAAAGAATACGGTTTTGATCTGCAATTCATCTTTTGGATCAATCTTTTTGGTTAAGAAGGATAAGATAATACCTAAACCAAGACCTAATCCAAGTGAACCGATGATTTCAAGGAGTGGAACACCGATGATGGTGAAGATTGAAAAATCTTGACCACTCACTAATATTTTTGCAATCGAGATGGCAATACCAAATGCCATAATGCCGTAAACATCATCAAGTGCAACAACAGGTAAAATGGTTTTTGTCACAGGACCATAAGCACGGTATTGACGGATGACCATGATCGTTGCTGCTGGGGCAGTTGCAGCTGACATGGATGCTATAACCATCGAGAAAGCTAAGGGGAAGTCGAAGATAAAGAACATGACCGAGAACACAACAGTGATCGCACCCACCACTTCAGCAAGTGTGATGATGGCAATTTTTTTTCCCATCGCAATAATATCTTTAAGCATGAATTCACTACCAATCCCAAAAGCAATGAAAGAGAGTGTCAATTCACTGATAATTTCAAAGGATTCTGCTTCCTCACGACTCACAAATTCAAATAAAGAAGGTCCTAAGAAAAGACCAGCAATCAAGTAACCCGAAACACTGGGTAACTTGAGCCATTTAGCAATTTTACCAAAAATAAAACCAACGACAAGGATCAAACTGAGTTTCAAAATAACGTTCATACCATATACCCCTTTTGTATAAATAAAAGCGCATAGCCAATGATGACCATACGCTTGGTAACTCCTATGAGGTTAGCTGACGGGTTAGGGCTTCCAAGTAGCCCAATCTTAGTGTAAGAATTCACCCCAGAATACCTGGTTCCCCCACTCATATCATGTGATTCGGAGATTGCGACGTGTGAATTATAGCATGAATAAAGAAGATAATCAAGTGATAAATTACGGATTGTTGATAAACGTGAATGGATGCTAAAAAATAAAAAAACCACATCGTGAT
>CALKAH010000125.1 GCA_937983315.1 uncultured Acholeplasmataceae bacterium
ACCACCGAGATCTACACTCTTTCCCTACACGACGCTCTTCCGATCTTTTGACTTCATCTATCAAAACGATAATGGTGTTGAGATTAAAGCATATTTATTGAATAAGGTAGTTCTTGCTTTAGAGAAATTTGCTGCTGAAAATAAGTATAATCTCAATGATCTAGATGCGACCTTGACTTTTGCAGCAAAAAAAGGCAATCTGTTTATCACAGGTAGATTAGGTGATGGAATCATAGGGATTGTTAGAGATGGTAGATTATCGATTGCGTCAATGGAAACTAAAAACGAAGAGATAAATTCCACCTATTATCCATCCATGATCCGACGATCCAATCCGAATAATATTTATAATGAATTTGACTTAAAGAAATCAAATAAGACAATCGATGGATTTGTGCTCATGTCTGATGGCTCTTCTGACAGTCTAATCGATAGAAGAGTTCCTTTTCAATTTTCTTTTGCTAATGCTATTAAGAGTATGTTTTATCTGGTCCGTGATGTTCACAAGGAAAACCTGCATGAAGATATTCAAAGTTTTCTAGAAAAATCAATCATTACTCGTACAAGCGATGATTGCAGTCTTGTTTTTGCATGTGATGAAACGTTAGAGATTCTTCAAACGGATATCTTGTATACTGTCAAGCCTGCTGAGTCACCTATAGAGCAAAATAATGTTGATGAAGCTGCAATTGAAGAAGAATTATCTGATCCTAGAACGATTGATATCCTAAAGTCCAATAGTCTTGAATTTGTAACGAAGTGTCTAACTGATGAAGGTCTTTCATCGAAACATTGTCAGATGGTTTTTTCATGTATTAAGAGTAAGAAGGCTATTGATTTGCAATCATTGATTTCAAATACGGGAATTGAAAAAAATAATATACGTATCATATTGACGAATTTTGTTGAGTTTAACTTAATTGAATATAAAAACCAAAAGTTTAAGGTGCTTCATAAATGAAAACCAACACAACAGTGAGTATTCGTTATCTAGGTGGACAACAATTTTATGGGCTAGAAAAGCACGAGAAGCAAATCACTGCTCCGAAAATTAAAGTTGGAGATAGTGTTTTTGTTGATAATAAAAATGAAATCAAATTGATAAAAGAGATTAATTATGGTGGAGAAGGGACTATATTTGAGACCGATAAAAAAGGTGTCGTCTGTAAAATATATAATGATCAGTCACGAACCAACATTAAAGAGTTAAAATTAAGAAAAATTATTGATAGTCAATTGAATCTACAAGGTTTTTGTTTTGTTCAAGCAGTTGTTTTTAGTGCAAACGACAAATTTGTAGGCTTTTTAATGCCCCTTGCTAAAGGACAGAAGTTAGGAAAGTTATTTAATCCCAAAAAAGAAGTACTATCCGATTTTTCAAACTATACACGCGTTGATCTGGTTCAACTATGCATTACCATCTTAGAAAAAATAAAGTTGCTACATTCGTACAATATTCTAATTGGTGACATTAACGATAATAATTTTTTATTTGCAAGCCCAACCGAAGTGTATGGTTTAGATACCGATAGTTATCAAATTGATAAGTTTCCATGCCCTGTTGGAAGTCCCGGTTATATATCACCAGAACTGATGCAAAAAAAGGGAAAGGACAGTAGTGGACACCCTATTGAAGGTTTTAAGTATTTCTTCCGCGAGTGGAATGATGAATTTTTTGCGATAGCAGTCCTGCTTTTTAAGATACTCATGCTCGGAAATAGACCATATACGAAAGCAAATTCTAATCTTTCTGCTGATGAATTATCATTAAGATATGATTTTCCATATACGATGGATTCGATATCGACCAATCAAAATTTCCATCCAGACCATCGCTGCAAAAACATATGGTCATATTTTCCTAACTACATTAAGAAAGCTTTTATTGACTCTTTCACGGGTATCAATAAGAATAATCGTCTGTCTCCATCTGATTGGTTGAGCAAATTTACCCTATACAAGAAGCACTTAATGAATGAGATAACACAAATCGACAGACATTGTCTTTTGTTGTATCCAAATAATTTCATCGACTATAAAAAACTTGATTCTGTTAATGCCAAAGTTGATTTTACTCATAAAGCATTTAATCTTTCTTTATGCTTACAAAAGAGTCTACCACTTCTTAATGATCAAGAAAGACTTACATTGATAGCTACCCTTGAAAAAGATGGTAAATTTGATTGCCAGCAATATAGCATTAAACTCATTGAAAATCGCGGTATTTGGAAAACTGTAACAGGTAGTGTAATCATCGCATGAATCTAAAAAAGACACTACAATCGGTTATTAGTAAGTATAGTCAGCAAGACTTAATTGATGGGAATAAATTTATCACTTACTTAAGAAATGAAATTAAAGATGATGAGGAATTTATACAACTGCTTATCATTCAGTATATTTACGCATTTTATGGCAATCTTTATAAGACGTTCTCTTCCCATAAAGATGATCTTGAATATTTGAATCAAAGCATTTCAAGTTTAGTTGAATTGTTAGAAAAAGATCGAATATATGCATCAATATATTCGTATCCTATTTATTGCATACTTGACGTTTTGGGTATTCAAGTTGATCAGGTCAAATATATTGATTTAAGAAATCAAAAAAAGAAGGTGTTGACACATCAAGATGTAGGTTATGGTTTGAACGAGGAAGATCACGGGTCATTTGTCATTCAAAAAGACACCTTGGTTAAATATACAGGTAATTCTCCAATCGTTTTTGTGCCAAATAAGATTATTAATATTGGTCCTAAATGTTTTGAAAATCATAAAGAGATTAAATTGATCATTTTATCAAAAAACCTTCAAACTATTGGTGAAGAAGCGTTTAGAGATTGTAGTCACTTAATAACGCTCTATATGCCAAAGACACTAAACATTTTGCAGAAAGGAGCATTCATAAATTGTCATTCATTATATGATATAAGGCTTAATAGAAACATCAAAATATTAGCGGAATCAGTCTTTGAAAATTGCTCAAATCTTCGTAGAATTTATGATATATCTCCAACAAGCATAGCGAGTAGAGCATTATTTGGATGCTCTCAATTGATGGATTTGGATTCGATTCTTTCTAACACTCAAGAATTTGGTTTCGAATCATTAGCGCAATGCAATTTTACGCATTTACAATTGAACAATCCAAGCACACATATCTCTCATTATTTTTCGAAGGTAACATTTAGTCATTCAATTAAATGCGTAGCGACTGATAATGGATCTCACATCGAGTATTATGTTCCAAATACATTAAAACAAATCACT
>CALKAH010000126.1 GCA_937983315.1 uncultured Acholeplasmataceae bacterium
AGATCGTATTCGGTGACTGGAGTTCAGACGTGTGCTCTTCCGATCTAATACTCACATATGGTGGTTTTCAAGGTGATCCAAGTTATCAAGCACCAGAACATATCAAGGATTTAGTGATGCATGCAGAACTTCACATCTTCGGTTCACGCGTGATGATTTCGGATACCCCACGAGGATTTGGTTATGATCATGTGCTTGGTAACAATGTGACACTTGCGATCACAAGCCAAAACTTTGAAGCCTTGAAACGTGCCTATGCCCGTTTATCTGTCGGTGCAACCATCATGCCCGAATTTGCTCCAACTTTCTTTTCTGGGGGGTTACGGTTATCTGATCGATCGGTTTAATATTGGATGGCAATTCATTCTTGAATGAACAATAAAAGATGATCCAGCGATCATCTTTTTCTTTGTAAAAGAAAAGTACCAATGACGGTACTTATTTTAGACGTGTTGTTTCTCTTTCTATCAAACGAACATCAATGATATCATGCAAACTTTCAAGTTCAACACCACGGATAAGTCGTGTTAAGTTGATGAAGGATTGTTTGCCCATAAAATTTACAGATTGATGGATGGTTGTTATCGAAGGTGTAACCCATTTGGAGTAAGGGGTGTTATCATAACCGATGATTTCGACATCTTGAGGCACTTTTTTACCTAATTTTTGAAGAATATTTAGAACCGTGAGTGCAAGCGTATCTGAAAATGCGAAGATACCATCAACATTTGGATTATTTTTTAAGACCTCTTCAATCAGCTTAAAATCGGGGTTAACAAGGTCAAAATCGAAGATATCGGCATAGAGTTGATGCAGTTTAAGCTCATTTAAGAATCCAATTGTACGCTCCATCGTTGTTAACAGGAATGATGGGCCACGAAAAACCAAAATATTTTTGCAACCCGTTTCAATGAGTTTATGTGCAGCAAGCTCGCCACCCTTGACATTATCTGAGGTAATTGATGGTATGTTTTCATCAAGTATATGATCGACAGTGACAACAGGTATATGAAGTTCAGTAAGCTTGTCTCGGTTGGAGAAATTAGATGCAATAATGAGACCTTCAATATTATATTGTTCAAAAAACTTCAAATATTCTAATTCTCTATCGGGATCATCTTGGGTATGACAAAACATGATTTTATAACCGTAAGCAGAGGCTTGTGATTCAATTCCTTCAAGAAGCTCACCATAAAAAGAAGGTCCGATGTGTGGAACAATCACACCGATAATTTTTGAACTGCGGTTCGTCAATGAACGTGCGAGTTGATTGGGAATAAAACCTAAATCTTTGATGATCTTATTGACTAGTATTTTGGTTTCCTCATGCACGTATCCTTTTTGATTAATGACACGCGATACCGTGGAAACACTGACGTTAGCACGTTTAGCAACATCACGAATGGTTGGTTTCATCAGAATTCTCCTTCATCAAAAGATAGAAGTCAAAAGCTTCTAATTTGATTGTATCATAGATGGCTATCTTTTGGTGTCTGAATAAGTCAAGATAGATGCCTTGATAAGATGAAGGGATGGATACTATTCTTGAATCATGTCGATTGACGATGATAAGAATTTCCGTTTGCTGATCTGTTTTGCACACAATAAAAGGAATATCTGAGATCAGAATTGGATCTTTTTGGAAGACCTCATGATAAGTTTTTCTGATTTCGATGAGACGTTTGGTAAATGCATAAAAGTCGTGATCCCACGATGTTTCATCCCACATCATGCATCTTCTGTTATCGGGATCATGATCGCCAGTTAATCCAATCTCATCACCATAATAAATGGTGGGTGTACCTGGAGAGGTAAACATCATCAGATAAGCACATTTAACACGCTTGGGGTCATCATTTAAACGATTTTTAATGCGCTTGGTATCGTGACTTCCAACGAGATTAAACATATTTTTAATGATGTTTTTGGGGGTGAGAGAAAGATGGTTCATCCATTGGTTGATGAAAGCAGTGGATTCACATGTCCCTTCTAAATAGCACCAGATTGCATAACTTAGCTCATAATTCATTACACTATCCAACTGATCACCCTGAAGCCAGGGTAAAGATTGATCCCAGTTTTCTCCTAAGATAAGCACATCACTTTTTATTGAACGTGCTGCTTTTTTAATCTCTCTCAAAAAGTCATGTGAGAGTTCATTGGAAACATCAAGACGCCATCCATCGATGTCATAATGCTCAATCCAATATTGAACGACATTAAGTAAATGTTTTCTTGCAAGAACAGACGAGGTATTCCACTTCGGCATGCTGGGTTGAAAAGCAAATGTTCGATAATGGAGTGGTGCATCATGATAGCGGATTGGACGACCTTCAGCATTGAGAGGAAACGTGATAATGGGTTCTTTTTCGATGTAAAAACATTCAGCATATGGGCTTTTTGTTCCATGTTGAATAACATCTTGGAAATAAGGATGAAGAAAACCAGCATGATTAAAAACACCATCAAGAATCACTTTAATACCTAACTCATGGGCATGTTTGACCAAAAGTTTAAAATCCTCATTGGATCCAAAAGAGGGGTCTATTGAAAAGTAATCTGTCGTGTCATACTTGTGCGCAGTCGGTGATAGGAACATAGGTGTAAAATAAAGACCAGTGATACCTAAATCATATAGATAAGGAAGTTTTTCGATGATCCCTGGGATATTACCTCCATAATGCTCATGATTATACACGGGGTATTTCCCCCAGGGCAGAAGAGAATGTCGGTCCTTTCCATAGAAGCGATCTGGGAAAATTTGATACCATATGGTGTGCTCAACCCACGAAGGTGTGTGCTGTAAGTCTTCATCGAGAATATATGGGAAATTAAAAAAAGATCGGAAGAGCGTCGTGTAGGGAAAGAGTGTAGATCTCGGTGG
>CALKAH010000127.1 GCA_937983315.1 uncultured Acholeplasmataceae bacterium
TGTGTTGTTTAGTGGTGAGCATGTAACGACTGAAATCGGAATATATGGTAAGGATTTCCGGTTGGCGATTCATCCCGATGCGAACTCTATTGAAATTGATAATATCTACCTAGAAAACCATGATGCAATTCAAATCTATATTAATGAGATCGATCAAGCTTTATGTACGAAACATTTGGATTATAATATCTTTAATATATTTGAGATTTTTGGTTATTCAAATGGTGTATTCCGTTTTAGACTAAGCGACTATAATGTCGATATCATTTCGATTGATTTTGAAGTCCGCACAATAGAAAATGGAACACCCATCTTGGAATATACTTTGACTGAGTTTCCTGATGTATATGATATTACTCAATTTCAAAGTCTCGAAGTAGATGAAGTACCGAGCAGTTTTGATGGATATACATATATTCATTATGTGGTTACATATCGTGGCTTATCAGGCATTGAAACATATGAAGGCAGCAATTCACATTACACTGGACCAATTTGGAAATAGATTTTAAAGAAATGACCCAAATGAATCTTTTCTGTTGATGTGTGAATTAATACAGTATTAAAAATATAGAAAAAGCTCATCCTATTTAATGTGTACCCTTTTTCAAGGACTAACTTAAAAAGGACTTTAATCTTTAAATAAAGCATTTTTAGATGGTTGTTTAGTTCTTGAGCGATCATCTTTTTTATTGTTTTTTATCTCTAATCACTTTTGAAAACGGACTGAATTGACATGCTTGATCTATAATTATTTTCAAGTTCTTTGGATAATTCTTAAACTCGAGACTCAACATTGACATCAAATTTAAGTCGGGAAGTACCATTTGGAACAAGGATTATATGTACCGTTACCTTAATATCTTCATAGTATGTCTTACTTGATACTAATAAGTATTCGAGTGAGCTTGCAAAATATGTATTATAACTCATTGAAATTGATCGGCCTATCTATACCTTATTGGAGAAATAATCTACCGACATTTGCGGTTTCTATGCAAGAAGTGTGGAAGAATAGAAATAAGTGATTTGTATCAAAAGTTATGGTGGCCATATACAACGAAAATAAGACAGCGTTTTTCAGGCTGTGGTCACCAAAAAATGCCGTGTAAAAATAGGATTTATGCTAGTAATTTCAGGTTCACTCGGCAAAAATTGTGAACCAATACGGGTCACCATCCTTTCCCGAGTAGTCATTCTCATAAATGAGAATGGCTTTTTTTGTCTTTGTTAGGCTGACAAGTCGATGAGATATCAAGCTGAAAATGTCGCATTATTAGTCGCTAATCTCGCTAAGGATCACGATATTTTCGCTACCTTTTTAGCCATTTAGGGTCTACACTCCTGTTTTCATAAAACTTATGTACAAGTAAGCAAGACTACAACATGCAAAAAGAAATCGATAAAGAGATTCAAAAGAGTGTTAAAAATAGCAACTTACGCCAAGATAAATTTTGGGGTAACTCTTGTTTTTGGCGTGGTATGGGTGGTAAACGTGGTAAAATACAATTACATTGACAATAAGAAACTAAAAATACATCATATTTTAAGGGAGGAAAAATGGATCATAATTTTCAAGATTTTGTGGACATACTCAAAGTATTATTGCCTATTTATAAAAACGACCAAAACAAAGGGTATATTAAAGAAATTATCGTAAGAACATTACGCATGGTAGAATCCATATTACCTATGGACGTTTCCAAAAAAGCACAAGAAATTGCAGATTCTATGGGCATAGGTTCATTATATCAATATGGATGGCTTAAACAAAATAAGAAGAATGGTATGAAAGATTATGATCGTTCTATTTTCCATTGGGAACATTACGTTCCAATTCAGCAACAACTAAACGAATTGCTTGAATTGAATGAGATCAATGATGATACCATATATAAAGTAATTAGAAAAGGAAAAATCTGTTGGATTCTAAAGAAAGAAAATGAAGTGCTAGACAAAATAGCAAAGTCTAATCGCCCTAATCCTGAAGAAGCTTATCAAAAAGCAGGTATTATCTTGCTTGGTGAAAAACATATGAACAGAGAAAATTAAAGACATTTCAGTAAGTATGTTTCAAGATTGACGGGTGTATAATTAGGGCACAACATGGTTAAGTTAAATGAATTTGTAGAAAATTAAAGATATTTATTAAAAATGCCTTATCTATGTACAAGAAAGGAAATATAACATGGCAATTTCAAGACAAATTCAAACAATAATTAGAGAAAACTTAGAACATTCTTTCAAACAAGTGTGCCCAAATGTGATTTGCATTAATGAGTCCAAGAGTTCTTCTGGAATCCGCATACCGTATACGAAAACGCTTGATGAAAATCTCATGATACCCTTGAATGAATCCGGTTTGTTTAATAACTATACCGAAAAGGCAAAAAATGAGATGAGAGCGATTACGTCATCATCTACTCTGACATATAATACATTTTGTATAACGAATAAATCAGTAGAGCTTGAGATTGAGGGTACAACATACTTCAAATTCATACCAGAGAGTAAACGTCATCCATTGAACTTCAATAAGAAGTCAGAAAAAGGTAAAGCAAATATTGATGCTGAATTAATCAGCAAAAACAAGGTATTGATGATCGAAATGAAAATGTTTGAGCCATATTATTTTAATCCATCATCTACTTTAAAACGACTTGAGAAGTATAAGGATGCTAATTTCTACGATAATCGAGTGTTCACAACCACACAAATAGCTGCTTGGATATCCTTGTTTGAATATTACGAAAAACAGATTAATCTAAAACGTATTACTCAGTTTGATGTTATGCAAATTCTTAAACACCTGCTTTCGATATTAAATAATCAGACTGATTTTGGTGATAACTGTAAAATAGAGTTGTGGGCTGTAACTTGGCACGCTTCATTAAGCTCGCTAAATCTAGGTTCTTTAAGGGAAGTTATTATGCGTTACGATGATAAAACAATTCGTCAAACGAATGAAGCGATAGCACACATCAATGATTTTATTAAACAACAAGATTATAATAATGTTCGTGTTTACTCAGATGACTATTCAAACTTTATATTGAGAACAAATATCAATAAGTATGGAATGGTAAATAAATATCTCCAAAGATATATTTGAAGAGCAAGTATCTACTGAAAATTCAAGTGTTTTTACGTGGTCGAAACCGCTACGGGTCACCAATATTACTATGAAACGCTCTTCTCACCCGTGAGAAGGGCTTTTTTCTGGATACTCACGTTTGCTTACATATCTTTTGAAAACCAAAAAGATAGAATAAACAACGAGCCTGATTGTTTTTATAAAATGAACTAAAAATCGCGAAAACTTTTTCAAAAATAAACAATATTTGAAATAGATAAAAGATCTCTAGAGTAAGATTTGAGAACAAGTTAAAAAGACTAGGTTATTTTGATAAAATAATAACAGCGAGGTTACAAATAAAATGAAAAACAACAATAACAAGTTATTCTATGTTCTTTTGTCTTTGGTGATATTGATCACTTTTTTGATAGGTCTCTTTTTTGATTGGCAGAAAATGTATTATTCACCATTATTGATTGTAGGTGCTGGAGTCATATTAATCAGACTATTTTCATCACAGTTAGAAATGTCTGTTGGAAATCGAAATTCAACATTTATCTTGTTTTCTTTATTAAATTTCATTGTTAATTCTGTGGTATCTTTTTTCGGTACTAGTGGTGGTATGCAGGGTATGATGATTGTGTTGCCTGTCTTAATTATTATAGGCATAATATATGTAAAACTTAAAGAACGTTTTTCTAACAAAGCATTAGATATGATTAGTCATATTTTTATTGTCATCTGTTTTATGTTTGCAACACTAATTATTATTGGTGCAATGAATCTTGCTAGTATGGGAGTATAGGTAATAAACAAAGAAGTGCACTTCTATACAAAATAATGATTGCTTACAAACAATATTTTTCCACAGAAAGTATTTGAATTTAGCGTTATTTTCCAAATCATAACGAACGCGATGCAGTATGAATTTTGAAAGCTAACAGGAAATCATTAATTTTCCAGGGGGAACATTGACCGATTTCATGTAGTAGCACACTTGATAAACCACCCAATGAGTGGTAAAATATTGTTGAGGTGATTTAGCATGGATATGATCATAAAAGAAGCTAGAGCAGAATACGGATTAACCCAAAAGGAGTTAAGTGAAATTACAGATATACCACTAAGAACCATTGAGAATTGGGAAAGTGGAAAACGAACACCGAGCCCTTGGGTAGAAAAAATGGTATATAGTTATCTAAAACAATATCCAAAAAATCAGTATGGAATCATTACTGAAAAAAAAGGTATCTACGAAGTTAATCAAATTAGAGAGGCCTTATTACCACTGACCTTTAAGTATGATATCAAACGATTTATATTATATGGGTCATACGCTAAAGGGAAACAAGAACCTCAAAGTGATATTGATCTGGTTGTTGATGGAAATATGAAAGGTATCAAGTTTTTTGGTTTGCTTGAAGATTTAAACAACACCTTTGTTAAATCTGTTGATTTGATTCATCTTTCACAAATTAATACAAATTCTGAAATCTATGAAAGCATCATGAAGGGTATCGTGCTATATGAACGATAGAGACATTAAGGGTATATCAAGAATTATTGTACATATCGAAAATATTGTAGAATACATGAAGCCAATTATCTCACTAGACGATTTTAATCAAAATCAACTTATAGTCGATGCAGTGGTATTCAACTTATCTCAAATAGGAGAAATATCAAAGTTTAGAGTATCATCCAGCATTAAAGAAATGAGTAATTATATTCCGTGGCATGAAATGTATGGTTTTAGAAATCGTATCATTCATGATTATGATCAAATCAATATGAGTGTTGTTTATGACACCGTTAAAGAAGATTTACCTATTCTACTGAAACAATTAATTGATTTGAAAGTTCAAGTGATTAATCGTAAATAAGGTAACTAACTAAAATTTTTTTCTCGGGAAAATCGTGAACCTACACGAGTCACCAATATTTTTATGTTATGCTCATCTCACTACGTGGGAAGGGCTTTTATTTATCCGCATAAAATCAAACAGAACACAATTGATTGTCAAAGCGTCACATTCCAATGAGATCCATGTTAAAATAAACTAATTCGAGATAATGAAATCGGCTAAAAAAATTGCATCCATCCAACTAACATCGATTATCCAGGTCTTATGAAAAAAGAACAACTGTCTTTTATGAAGTTTACATCTATTAAAAATAGAAAGGAATCTCACAAACATGAATAAACGAGTTATCATTGGTATTCTTTTAGGTGCAATCCTTGGTGTGATTTGCATTGTAGGTGCATCGCTTCGTATGCCAGGTGAACTTTCACCGGTATACCTCTTTGCTTTTTGGTTTAACAGACTTCTCATGGGGTTAATGATTGGATTATTATCAAGACCTAAGAATATAAAACATGCGCTTTTCCGTGGTATTTTCTTTGGAACGCTGATCTCATTTGCCTTTTATAGTGCAACAAACTTTTTTGATCTCACAGGTTTTCTTGCGGGTTTGGTTTACGGAATCATCATTGAGGGGACACTCTACACCACATCAAAATAGTTGCACACCATGTTTTATCATGTTATGATAATAATCACTATATCATAGAAGATGAGGACTATCATGCATTTACTTAAAAAGCATAGTGCTAACATGATCACATTGACACGGATTCTCTTTCTACCCTTACTCTATTATTTTGTTGATCGTGATATGAGAGCTTCATTTCTTTTCACCTTTATTCTTGTGGGATCAACTGATTTTTTCGATGGTCTTGTTGCTCGTAAGTTCAATATCGTCTCGAAACTAGGTAAATTTCTCGATACAGTCGCCGATATCCTCTTTTATTTTTCGACAGCTTACTTCTTTTATGCCTTTTTCCCACAATATTTAATCCCTAATCAAACACTGTTTGTTCTTTTCTTTGTCTTCTATTTTGGATCATTTTTGGTTTCAATGATCATATGCAAACGACCCATCATGTTACATACATCACTCTTACGACTTAATGCAGTCTTTGTCTTTTCACTCGTCATCCTATCATTTATAATACCAACAACATATCTCTTATCAGCCATACTCGTTTTATTTATGATTGGACTGAGTGAATCAATTCTCATTTTTATTTTCTTTGGTCCAGCTGACCAAGATACAAAATCGATCTTTAGTTTGATCAAAAAATACCTTAAAGAATTTCAATTTGAAATCACCGTCGATTAAAGTGGCTCGGCCACTTTTTTTGTTGGATAAAGATAAATATAAAGCAACCAGTGATAATAGTAAAATCCTCTTAAAGTAGACACGATAATCAAGTTGAGTATAGATGTATACAGAAAGAGGATTTTTTTAGGAAATAAACTCAAAAAATACAATAAGTCAATCTTCATTGTAATATTGACTTTAATTATGAATAGGAAAAACTCAAGGCTCATACTTACTGTTACTATTTGGTTTGGCATTGTGTATAATGGTGTTAAAGATCAAGTCTTCAGAAGCTAAGAGAGGTTATCCTTATGGCAAGCATATCAAGCAAGATAATCCACATATTCCTAAAAACGATTAAGTTTAACACGCGGCTTGCTAATAAGATCGCATCTCCCGACTTTGGTAGTGAAAAACATCGGGAAGTTCCAAAAAAGTGGATTCAACGATATCATATTGAAACCCTTGTTCTCAACAATCAAAAGATGTATATTTGGCAGGGACAAAAGAAAAAGCACCAACCCATTATCTTTTACATACACGGAGGTGCGTTTGTTCAAAGACAAAACTCACTACACTTTCATCTATTTAAGAAGTTGGTGTCACGTGTTGGATGTATCGTGATTGCTCCTGATTATCCTTTAGTCCCTCATGCAAAAGTCGATGAGATTTATAAACATCTTACCCTATGTTATGAAAAAGCAAAAGATTTATATAAAAACCAGCCGATGATATGGATGGGTGATTCTGCAGGGGGTGGACTTGCTTTAGGTTTAGCCAAACTTATGCATCAAGAACGAGGTCTTATCAACCAGAAGATCATTCTTTTATCACCATGGCTTGATGTGAGTATGAATGATCCAAAGATTGTTGAGAT
>CALKAH010000128.1 GCA_937983315.1 uncultured Acholeplasmataceae bacterium
CAGTTTTCTATGCATATGGTATCATAACCCACTGTTTAATTTCCATACCAATCCAATATGATTAAGATTGTATTTGAGAAGAAAAACCCCAATATGGTGGGGTTCAATTTACTGTTTAATGACGGTTAGTTCAACACGATCACGCTGTTCAACATCCTGATCATCGATCAACATCGAAGGCTTTTTGAAAAGGTTAAACTTTGACTGATAAAGTGCTGGTTTACCATGAATCAACACTTGATCTCTTCCCTTCTTGTAGGTGATTGTGAATGCTTGTTGTCCTCTCTTAAAACGCACAACAAGGCCTTCTAAAGAATCTGGAAGTACAGGATCCAGCATCAGGTGACCGTGGTATGTTTGAATGCCTAATAGATGAGAAACCCATTGTGCTAAATAGATGCCAGGTCCACTTGAATACAGTCTCCAACCACCCTTAACTAAAATGTCTCCGCGACGAATGCGATCAAAGTCGCGTCTCGCCTCATACCGATCTTTAAACCATGCGTCTGAACTTGAGAAATACATATTAGATTGACGGTAATACGCATTCTTGACACGGGTTTGTAACAAGATAGGATTAATCGTTAATAATGCATGATATGCTTCATCAGCAAGACCAATCTTTGCCATCGCTTCGATGTATCTTATGTGAGCATGAACATATTGCAAACCAATCTCACGTCCGAAATTGGCTGCTGTTTCAGCGCGTGTAAAATAGGTTTTTATACCACCTTTGTATTCCACGGTTGTATCCATCAAACGTACACCATCCGGATGTTTTAAATGCAAATTGATCACATGAAGGTATTCAGTCACATCTTTCGGTTGTACAAATTCAGCAATCATGGATCGCGTCAGTGGTAATAAACGATATTTTAATCCTGTTTTCTGATCTTTTGGATGAAGTAAATAGGTTTTCTCTTCATCAAACACGACAAATCCAGCGGGAATGCCATCGACGATGATATGTTTTTGATAATCATCTTTGATCTTTTGAACAAGGATACGAATTTCCTTTGCATATTCAAGATCATAGTTTGTAATTTCATCACTGAATGTACGTAACGCTTCATAAAGTAAAGCAACTGTCCATCCAGAAACCATTTTATTCGTTAAGTCATGATTTGCAGGTTGTAATGTATCATCCCAATCACCACCACCGTATCGTGGGAGATAAGTTCCTGGAATAAACGAAGAGACAATCGTTTCAATCTGTTTTTTGACGTGGTGATAGAGTTTTTCACCTTCAATAAAGTCATTTTTTGCCAATGACATGTAAGGGATATCGCATTCTAAGATCGATAAATCTTGAGTAGCCTTTAGGTAGTAAGCAAGTGCTCTTAAAGGCCAGATGATGATATCACCATGTGATTCATGGGCTTGAATCTGAAAGTAGCGATCGAACATAAACCATTGTGGAAAATCACCATTTTCAATAAACTGACGACCATATACTTTGGTGATAATTTCACGTGCTATATCAAACTTTTGATTGGCCATAAAAAACTCAAAAGGACCTTGGCATACATCGCGAGTTCCCCATGCAGCACCGTTGTATTGTTCAAGTCCGTGAGGTGAAGCATAATGGATGAGTGCATTGTGCGTATACCAAAACATCGTGTGCATCATTAAATTCATATCATGTTGTTTTGATGGATGTTCAAGTGACATATCATTTGTGAATGACTGAATACGTTCTGTACCAAGACGATCGGCTTCTTGCACATCCAAGGATATTAAAGGTTCAAAGTGATCGGCATAAGTTGCTTGAATAACCAGATGAAATGAAGATGTTTTTTGAAGTGAGATGACTTGAAGGCCTTGTTGTGTTGATAATCCAAAAGCTTTAA
The DNA here is from genome assembly GCA_937983315.1 of uncultured Acholeplasmataceae bacterium. Lineage (GTDB taxonomy): Bacteria > Bacillota_I > Bacilli_A > Acholeplasmatales > Acholeplasmataceae > Peloplasma. The sequence continues at coordinate 1,851 of CALKAH010000128.1, forward strand.
TATCATCAACAACATACCATGGTTGATCAAATTGATAACGATACTTAAGTGATGGGTACTTCATATCCATCAT
>CALKAH010000129.1 GCA_937983315.1 uncultured Acholeplasmataceae bacterium
CCACCGAGATCTACACTCTTTCCCTACACGACGCTCTTCCGATCTAAGGTTTATTGAGCCATGGATCTGGAAACTCAACCTGTTTATGATTTTTGATATCTTGAACAAAGAATCCATGTTGATAGCGCAAGCTATTGCCATAGAGTGGTAAAGCAAGCGATGCTGCCGAATCAAGAAAGCATGCAGCAAGACGTCCTAAACCGCCGTTACCAAGACCTGCATCACTTTCTGCATTTTCGACTTCATTTAAATCAAGACCAAAATCATCAAATGCAGCTTTGACAACCGCATAATGACCGCTGTTGTATAAGTTATTCGTGATGAGACGTCCCATCAAAAACTCCATGGAGAAATAGATCGTCTTCTTAAGATTTTGTTCGCGGACAACGCGTTCTGTTTTCGCTAAATCATCTTCAAGGGATTGATCAAGAAGAGTTGCGAGAACCGTATAACGCTGTTCAATGGATGATGCTACAAGCGATGTGTGAAAGGTTTCTTGTAAACCATTCAAAAAGGCCTGCTTGAAGGCTTCTTTTGTATGAAATGTATGTTGCATTGTCGTCTCCTTAAGTAAGTGTACACACTTATCTTATCATATTTTTTCAAGCGAAACGCTATGCCACCGTTTACATATTCAAATTATGTGATACTATCGCAAAAAAGGCATGCCTTAGCATGCCTTTTCATGTGTTGTTAGATTGATTATTTTGCGATTAAAGCGAAAGCTTGAGAATCTTCATACTTCACGTATACGAGATAGTATGTACCAGCTTCCATAGCAACGGGGTTATCATTCCATCCGCCAGCTTGATCAACGTTTTCTTCAACAAATGGTGGAATATAAAGTGTTTCTGGTGTCAAGTTATCAATCTTGCCAGATTCTGGGCTTTGTCCCCACCAATTGGGAATTTCGTCACCTGCATCGGTACGAATCAACTTAACTGTTAGATTGCCATCCAATACCTTTTCAACGCCATCAATCTTGTAGGTTACTGTCCAACCAGCTTCACCTTCTGGTAAAGTGATTTCGAGTAAATATAAGTAAACAGCGCCTTTGGTGTCATCAACGATTGACTTAATTCTTTCGTCATTACGTGCAATTGCAACCATCTTATAATCTTCGTTGCCAACTGCTTCTCCCCAACCTGCAAACTGACCGGTAGCATAGTAATCATGCGCTTCATCAGCTAAAATTTCGCCGCTAACGCAACCAACTAATGCAAATGCTCCGAATAATACGACTAACAATAAAACGAGCTTCTTCATTATAAACTGTACCCTATAGAACGGACTCTTTGAAAAAAAGACCCTGACTATAGGGTTTTTACTTTATAATAGAAACAATAAGGAGATGATGATGAAATGGGCATACATTATTTTACAGATGAGCAAGTTAAAGAATTAGAAAAGAATCCAAATGTAAAGCATGTTAGTCACAAAAGCATAACATATCAAGAGCATTTTAAAGAGTACTTTATACTAGAATACAGTAGGGGAAAGTTACCAAGACAAATCTTTATGGAATCAGGTTTTGACATCAGCTATATGGGAGATAGGCGAATCGACAACGCCTCACATCTATGGCGAAAACAAAGCGAACGACTTGAAGGATTAAAGGATACAAGAAAAGGTGGATCAGGTAGGCCACAAACAAAAGATTTAACCAAGGACGAGATTATTGAAAAACAGAAAGCACAAATTGAATATCTAAAGCAAGAGCGTGACTTCTTATTGGAACTCAAAAGGCTAGAAAGGCAAGCGATCAAAAAGCAGAAATTAAGCCAAAAGACAAGTTCAAACTCATCCAAAAAATGATTAGCAATAAAAAAAACAGACTTAAACTCAGTCATTTATTTACGATATCAGGTGTATCCAAGAGTGGATACTATGGATACATAAGTGAAACAAAATCAAAGTTAATTAGAGCATTCAATGATGAAGAAGATTTTGAACTCATCATGAAAGCATACCGATTTAAAGGCTTTAATAAGGGAGCAAGACAGCTTAAAATGACGTTAGAAAATGATTTTCAAACGACTATGA
>CALKAH010000130.1 GCA_937983315.1 uncultured Acholeplasmataceae bacterium
AGATCGTATTCGGTGACTGGAGTTCAGACGTGTGCTCTTCCGATCTTATCGTGGATTCATCCACATCCAAAAACCTCTCCTGGGTCGTACTCCAGCCCATGCTTCGACGTTACTTTGGTAACTCCTATTTACCACACCATGATTATGGTCGTGGGGGTAAGGGCTGGAGAGACCTTTGGCAAGATCTATTAGCCTTGATCATGATGAATGATGCATCGGTGAAAGAATTGCTCTATAACAATTTTTTAGGTGTTCGAATCGATGGATCGAATGCGACGATTATTGGTGATCGTCCTGGTGAATTTAAAGCTGACCGTAACATGATTACGCGTGTTTGGTCTGATCATGGTGCGTGGCCACTATTGACGGCTAAAATGTATATTGATGAAACGGGAGATCTTGATTTTTTACTCAAAAAACAAGGTTATTTCCAAGATCAGTTTACGCACTATACCAAAAAGACACGCCCTTATACTTCAAACCGTGTAATGACAAAAGATAATCAACCCTATGAAGGAACCATCTTAGAGCATCTCTTGCTACAAAATCTTGTTGGACACCATAATATCGGTGATCACGGATTTGTCAGATTAGAAGATGCAGACTGGAATGATGGTCTTGATATGGCACACGACAAAGGTGAAACGGTTGCGTTTACGCATATGTATGCGAATAACCTATTGGAACTTGCAAACATGATCGATCATCTTTCCGTTCAAGATATTCATCTTTTTAAACAATTAGAGATACTTCTTACTGAAAAACCCAATCTCCATGATTTCTTCAATGCAGTGACTTCATTTACTGGAGAAACCATCACGATTGATAAAATCCATCTGGTTAAGAAGTTAAGACATCTTGCACAGATGAGAATAGAACACTTAAGAAAACATGCATTTACGCATGAACGCTTCATCAGTTATTTCAACAATGATGGTATCAATGCTGATCACGAAAAGACCATGAATCTCACGGGTCAAGCGATGGCATTACTGTCAAAAACACCAACGCTTGATCAAGCAAAGACACTTTCACAATCAACACGTGCGATGCTCTTTGATCCCAAACGTGGTGGTTATGCATTAAATACCGATTATAAACAAGTTTTAACCAACATGGGACGTGCGTATGGCTTCGCGTATGGCCATAAAGAAAATGGTGCGGTTTTCTCACACATGGCGATGATGTATGCCTATGGTTTATACCAATATAACCTCATCGAAGAAGCAAGAGAAGCATGGGTGACACTGATTAAACGTGCGATGCATCCAAAATCACATCTACTCGTCGGTATTCCTGAATACTTTACGGATCGTGGCATTGGAATGTATCCTTATTTAACAGGTTCTGCGTCATGGTTACTCAAACTGATTCGTACCGAAGTCTTTGGTATTCAGATGCGTTACGGTAAACTTTTCCTTGAACCCAAACTGACAAAACATGATTTTATCAGACATCAAGCAACGGTAAAGACCTATCTCTTCGGTCAACTTGCGACTATTACATATCATGTGAAAGAAGAAAAAGAAGGTCCTTATCAGATCGAACAGATCCTCATGAACGGAAAAGCAATCCAACAAGGCATCACAAAAATCGAAGGTCCCATTGAGGTGTATTTGGTATGATGAAATACGTTGATATTCATCGTTTTGATGAGATTGGTTATCAAAAATTATTTGTGTATAACACATGGCGTGTCGAGATCGGAAGAGCACACGTCTTGAACTCCAGTCACCGAATACGATCTCGTAT
>CALKAH010000131.1 GCA_937983315.1 uncultured Acholeplasmataceae bacterium
ACCACCGAGATCTACACTCTTTCCCTACACGACGCTCTTCCGATCTCAGGTGTCAAATTCATCATCTGTTGACCTAAGAGTTCAGGTAATAGATAAGCCATCATCAAAGGAGTTAACGCACCAAGCAAAACTAAGCCGATCCCTACGATGAGAAAACGATGATTTCTAATCCCATATAACCATTCTTTTTTAAGTGCTTTTCGCATGATGTGATGTCACCTCCAACATGTGTTGCTCTAACGTTGGTCGATCAAACGAAATTTCATCGACAATCAAGTGATGATCTGCAAGATAGGTGATGATATTGATAAATACATCATGGTGTTTTATATGAACATAAAGCTCATGTTCTTTCACCTCAAGATGTTTGACATCTAGGAGTTGCTGAAGATAGATCACAAACTCATCAATCTTTATATGGGAATATTTAATCTTGATCATCTCATTTGAAAATTGATTGAGAATGTCTGATGTTTTACCTTTCATCATCAGTTGGCCTTGTTCGATTAAGATGATTTCATCTGCGATTCTTTCGACATCATGTAAGATGTGTGAAGAAAAAACAACCGTTTTTCCTTGCTCTTTGAGAAGCTTTATGCGATCAAGTAAATCATAACGTCCTTGAGGATCCAGTGCTGAAGCTGGTTCATCGAGCAATATCAGTTTGGGATGATTGACGAGTGCACACGCTAAGCCTAGTCTTTGTTTCATTCCCCGTGATAAGCGACCAATTCTTCTCTTTTGGTGATCATGTAATCCTACGAAGCTTAATAATTTTTGACATGAGTCTTCGCATTCATTTTTCGATAAATAGGAGATGTACTCAAGAGGTGTCATCCAAGCGTAATAAACGGGTTCTTCTGGTAAATACCCAATAGAAACCATACTTTCATCTTCACTCGAAATTTCACCTTCATCAGGCCGTATTAAACCTGCTAGAATATTGAGCATCGTGGTTTTCCCTGCTCCATTTCGACCAATAAATCCATAAATTTTTCCTTCATGAATATCAAAG
>CALKAH010000132.1 GCA_937983315.1 uncultured Acholeplasmataceae bacterium
CACGTCCCATCGTCCTTAATAGCTGGGAAGCATTTTACTTTAAGTTCAATCAACAAAAACTTCTTAGGCTAGCACATCAAGCCAAAGACTTAGGTATTGAACTATTTGTCTTAGATGATGGATGGTTTGGAAAACGAAATGATGACAAAAGCTCATTAGGTGATTATTCAATCAATAAAAAGAAACTCCCCTTTGGTTTAAAGTATTTAGCAGACAAGATTCATCATCGAGGTCTCAAGTTCGGCTTATGGTTTGAACCCGAGATGATCAGCCCCGATAGTGATCTTTATCGTGCTCACCCCGAATATGCCATCACGATCAAAGGAAGAACACCATCCTTAGGACGCAATCAACTTGTATTGGATCTCTGTAATCCTGACGTTAGAGCCTATATCAAAGAACGACTCCATTCCATCTTTGATGAAGTTCAAATCGATTATATGAAATGGGATATGAACAGACAACTAACCGATATGTATTCATCAAATGTCTTCGATCAAGGCATGTTTTTTCATCAATACGTTTTGGGACTTTATGACATTCTTAAAGACATCAAAGAACGTTATCCACACATGTTAATTGAAACATGCTCATCGGGTGGAAATCGTTTTGATCTAGGTATGCTTTCATTTGGTGCTCAAATGTGGTCATCGGATGACACCGACCCTATCGAACGTCTAAAGATTCAACAGGGATTGAGTTATCTTTATCCACTATCTGCCATCAGCGCTCATGTCTCGCTTGCACCTCATGCCCAGACCTTAAGAGATACACCGCTATCGACACGATTTAATGTGGCGAGTTTTGGTGTTCACGGTTATGAACTCAATTTTGATTATGTATCACCTGTGGAAAAAAAAGAAATCAAGCGCTACATCGCGTTTTATCATGAGCATAGAGCTATCTTTCAATATGGAAGATTTATTCGTCACGATCAAAAAGATCCTCATCACATTGTTTGGCAAGTCACCGATGGTAAGAAACATATCATCTCAACCTTTCAGACGCTTGCAGTAGCAAGCCCTGAATTGGAAAGACTTGAAGTCAAGGGCCTTGATTCAAAGACGATGTATAGATTGCGTAGCTTTCAACAACGGATGCCACTTAAACGGTTTGGCCATTTAATCACGCATGCTCTTCCAATCAAACTGAATACCAATGGTTGGGTGATGCGGACGATTGGTCGATATAAAATGCTGGATAACGCCATCATCGATGATGTCATGAGTGGCGAGGTGTTAACACAAGGATATCGCTTGAAACAACAATTTAGTGGAACGTATTACAATCAAGAGACGCGCCTTATCGGAGATTTTGGATCGATGATGTATGTGATTGAGCCAATTGAAGAGGAGGGATTACATGAGAACAATTAAACCGATGAATCGCGAATGGTTCTTTGCTCCATTCGACGAACAGGAAGGATTAAAGGACGATCTTTCATCGTTTGAAACGATCGAAATTCCTCATAATCCAGTCGATATCCCGTTTAACAATGTTGATGAATCCATCACGTGGGGAATATTTCAATATGTACGCTTGATTGACGTGACTGAAGCTATGAAGGCACGTCATGTTGTGTTACGGTTTGAAGGTGTTGGTCATCAGGCGACTGTTTTCATCAACGCCAAGGAAGTTTTAAAAAACCACACCGGATATCTCCCCTTTGATGTTGATTTAACACCTTTTTTAGATTGCGATCACATCAGAGTTGATGTCATCTGCGATACAAAAGAAGACCCCCAAGTTCCACCTTTTGGTGGGGTTGTAGATTATCTAGGTTATGGTGGTATCTACCGAGAAGTGAGTATGCTTGTTACTGATTTAGGTTATATTGAAGATATCTTTGTCGAACAGTATGGCAAGAAGGAATTTAAAGTCCATGTTAAAACATCCATTGAAGGTGGATCACTTCAACTCGTCATTCAAGATCATGAAGGAAACGATATTTTTCATGCCCAAAAAGATATTCAACATGAAACCACATCGATTCAAGTCGTTTTAGAATCAATGACGAGATGGGATCTCAACAACCCTTATTTATATCAGGCAGTTGTCAATTATGATCATCACCACCATCATGATCAATTATCAACACGGTTTGGACTACGCGAAGCCATCTTTAAACGTGATGGATTTTACTTAAATGATCGAAAAATCAAATTGATGGGTCTCAATAGACATCAAAGCTATCCCTATGTGGGGTATGCAATGCCCAAATCCGCACAAATAGAAGATGCAGATTTAATCAAATATGATTTGGGTTGTCAGATTGTTAGAACCTCACATTATCCCCAATCCAAACATTTCTTAAATCGATGCGATGAAATCGGTCTACTCGTATTAGAAGAAATACCCGGGTGGCAACATATCGGTGATGATGTCTGGAAAAAACGGACCATTGATAATGTCGATCGGATGATTATACGTGATCGTAATCATCCCTCGATTGTCATGTGGGGGGTAAGAATTAACGAATCTCTTGATGACGATGCACTTTATCAAACAACAAATGCTCATGCAATGGCACTCGATCCGACACGGCAACGAGGAGGGATCAGAAATTTTGCGAATAGCCATTTCTTTGAAGATGTCTACACGTATAATGATTTTTCACACATTGGAACCAATAAAGGACTTGAAAAGAAAGAAAAAATCACCAAAGATGTTCCTTATTTGATTACCGAATTCAATGGACATATGTTTCCAACAAAACGATATGATGATGAATCTCATCGCATTCAACATGCAAAACGCCATGCAACGGTCATCAATGAAGCGATGAATCCACAAAACGGAATATCGGGAGCCATTGGATGGTGCTTTGCTGATTATAACACCCATAAAGAATTTGGAAGTGGAGATAAGATTTGTTACCACGGTGTGATGGATATGTATCGTATTCCCAAAATGGCATCCTATGTCTATGCGACACAACAAGATGATGTTCCGATATTAGAAGTGCTATCCACCATGAATTTAGGAGATTATCCCGCAGGAAATCTAGGCATCGTCACTGTGCTCACCAATGTTGATGAAGTGAAAGTCTATAAAAACGATGTATTCATTAAAACATTTAAACCTGATACAACACATTATCCCTACTTGAAGCACCCACCGATTTTGATCGATGATTTGATTGGCGAAACCTTGATGAATCAAGAGAAGATGACCTATCATGATGCCGAACGCACCAAACGTGTGTTACGTGCGGTCTCAAAATATGGCAATCACCTTCCTCTTCGTTATAAATTAGATATGCTCTTCATTTTAAAGAAATATAAGAAGACCTACGATGATGCTGTCAAGTTGTTTTATACCTACATGACGGGATGGGGAAGTAAGCATAACGTCTATCGTTTTGAAGGATATCAACAAGGACAACTCGTCAATGTGGTTCAAAAAGAACCTGTAACATCGACCGATCTTATCCTTTCACATCACGGAGGTGACATGAAGGTTGAAGACACCTACGATGTGAAACGATTTGTTGTCCAAAGCGTGGATCAACATGGCGAAATCTTACCCTATGCTTCAGATGTCATCACGATCCAAACAGAAGGTGTTCTTGAATTGATTGGACCCAACAAACTTTCACTGTTGGGTGGTGCAATCGGTTTTTGGGTTAAAGCAAAAACGAAAGGTCAAGGACGGCTCATCATCGAATCTGAACACACCACAATCATGGAAGAGGTGAATGTTTTATGAAATT
>CALKAH010000133.1 GCA_937983315.1 uncultured Acholeplasmataceae bacterium
ATCGTATTCGGTGACTGGAGTTCAGACGTGTGCTCTTCCGATCTGATCGGGATTCATGGTTAGACCTCCGCAGATTCAAATTGACTGTTGTAGAGATCCGCATAGAAGCCATTTTTGTCAAGAAGAGTTTGATGATTACCTGTTTCAACAATATTTCCATCTTTCAAAACAAAGATGATATCTGCATTCTTAATCGTGGATAAGCGGTGTGCAATGACAAATGTTGTGCGTCCCTTCATGAGGTTATCCATCGCTTCTTGTATGAGTAACTCTGTTCTCACATCCACCGATGACGTTGCTTCATCTAAGATCAACATGGGAGCATTTGCAACCATCGCACGTGCAATGGTTAGAAGTTGTTTTTGACCTTGTGATAAGCTTGCATTTTCATCCAGTACCATATCATATCCATAGGGCAAACTCTTGATAAAGTGATGGATATTCGCAGCTTTCGCAGCTTCAATCATCGCTTCATCGGATGCATCAGGATTACCATATTTCAAGTTTTCACGGATGGTCCCTTGGAATAACCATGTATCCTGAAGAACCATACCAAATAATTCATGAACTTGATGTCTGGTGAGTGACGTTGTAGGTATACCATCAATTTTAATCGATCCACTATTGAGTTCATAGAAACGCATCAACAAGTTCACCAGTGTTGTTTTACCTGCACCGGTTGGTCCTACAATCGCAACCTTCTGTCCAGCTTGAATGCTTGCATTAAAATCATGGATGATTTCTTTGTTTTCTTCATATCCAAAGCGCACATGGTTGAACTCGATACGGCCTTTAATCTGATCAATCTTCTTCGTTTCTTCTTCAATGTCCATTTCTTTCTCATTTAAGAATTCAAAAACACGTTCAGATGCTGCAAGTGCTGTTTGTGTCATCGTTAAACTTTGTGCAATATTTCCAAGGGGTTGTGAGAAGGTACGAACATACATGAGCATCGATTGAATATCACCAAGCATGAGTGATCCACTCGCTGCGAGAATTCCTCCAACAACGGAGATTGCAACATAGGATAGGTTACCCACAAACGTTGTTAAAGGCATCATGAGACCCGAAATAAATTGTGATTTCCAGGATGACTGATAAAGTTCTTTGTTGTGCTTATCAAATGTAACCATCATTTCTTGTTCTGCACGATAGGTCTTGATCACTTGTTGATGTGTGTAGTTTTCTTCGATATGTCCATTTAATTGTCCAAGTGTTTGTTGCTGCTTACGGAAGAAACCACGCGCTTTTTTCATGATGATTCCCATCATCACTGAGGTGATAGGAAGGGTGACTAAAGCAACCAGTGTTAACCATCCTGAAATGGTAAACATCATGATGAGTACACCAATGACTAAGGTGATCGATGAGAATAGCGTTGAAACCGATGAGTTTAGTGCTTGACCAATCGTATCGATATCGTTTGTCATCCGTGACAATGTATCCCCATGAGGATGCTGGTCAAAGTATTTAAGAGGTAAACGTTCCATCTTAGAGAAGAGATCGGTTCTCAGTTGTCTTGAAATTTTTTGTGTCATATTGCTCACTAAGACACCTTGCGTGACATTAAAGATCAAACTCAATGTGTAAAGCGCTATGAGTAGATAAACGATTTGAAAAATCACAGTAAAATTAATCGCGAGTTCAAAAGTTCCTGCAAGAGGATTATAGGTGATCCCTTTTTGAATTTCTGTTGTAATATTTCCTAATAATTTTGGCCCAATAATCGCTAATGCAGCAGAGAGCATCGCAAATCCAATCATCAAGAAAAACATGGTGCGATAAGGTTTAATGTAGCTTAAAAGTTGTTTTAATGCTTTTTTCATGGATTTAGGCTTTTCACCCATTCCCATACGACCCATCGGGCCATGCATTGGACGAACAGCAGGTTTTAATGTTTGTTGTTGATCTTTTTGATTAGACATACCCGAGTTCCTCCTTTGAGAGTTGTGCAAATGCAATATCTTGATAGGGTTTGCATGATGAAACAAGCTCATGGTGTGTACCTTGACCGACGACTTCACCTTGATCAAGAACAATGATATGATCAGCATCCATGATGGTACCAATACGTTGACCAATGATGACCGTTAAGGCTTCTTTCATTGTTGGTTTGAGTGCTTTTCTGAGTTCACGATCTGTCCGATAATCGAGTGCTGAAAATGAATCATCAAAGATGAGAATGCTTGGCTTCTTGACTAAAGCACGCGCAATCGATAGGCGTTGTTTTTGTCCACCGGAGACGTTAGCTCCACCTTGATCAATGGTTCGATGTAATCCTTCTTCCGATTCATCAACAAGCGACTTAATTTGTGCGATTGATAAAGCTTTAACCATCTCGTCTTCACTTACGTTTTGTTGTCCTAAAGAAAGATTGGTTTCAATATCTCCACGGAACAATGTTCCTTTTTGTGGGACATAACCCATCATGTGATAGAGCGCATCAAAGGAATATTCTTTGATATTTCTACCGTTGATGAGGATCTCACCTTGTGTGACATCATAGAAACGTAAAAGAAGTGAAATAATCGTTGATTTCCCAGAACCTGTAGACCCTATAAATGCTAAGATATCACCTTTTTTCGCCTTAAAACTGACGTTTTTAAGCACATCTTCATCTGCATTCGGATAGCGGAAACTAACGTTTTTAAACGCAATATTAAGCTCACCTTCGAGATCATGGATGGTTCCTTCTTGAATCGATGGTGATGTGTTTAATACTTCGTTGATGCGACGTGCAGATACCCATGCACGAGGTAAAAAGATGAAAAGCATGATTAAAATCATGAAGGCAATCAGAATTATCATCGCATACGATGTAAATTGGATTTGAAGAGATAAACCTTCGACTGGATTACTTCCTAATAGATTGTCACCAATCAAAACAGCACCAACTGTAATGAGTGCAAGATTGAGACCGTTCATGATGAAATTCATTCCTGGATTCATGACTGCAAATGCTGTATTCACAAAAAGTTGAGTCTTGGTTAATTCCGTATTGACCTTTTCAAACTTCACTTCTTGTGTTTTTTCTGCATGATGTGCGCGAACAACACGAATACCCGTGAGTGTTTCGCGAGTGACTTGGTTGACATCGTCGGTTTGTTTCTGGATTCTCGCAAATTTAGGTCCAACCAAGATAAAGATCGTTGTGATCAAAACTAAGATGGCGACGACACCACCAACAACAACTAAACTCATGGTGAGATTGATCGACGTTACTTTTCGAATACCTGAAAATGCCATAATCGGTGCAGTAATCAACATACGAAGCATCATAATCACAGCCATTTGAACTTGTTGGATATCGTTTGTACTTCGTGTGATCAAAGATGGTGTTGAGAATTTGTTCATTTCTGCAGCCGAGAATGTTTGAATGTGTCCAAAGAGTTTGTGTCTAACTGTGACAGCTAAACGTGTACCGATGCGTGCAGCGATCAAACTGGCGATCACGGTTGATGTGATCGAACCCAAGGTGATCAGCAACATCATGCCACCTTCTTCAAGAATGGCTGATGTTTGAGAAACACCTGTGATGGTTCCTTGATTGATTAAAAGAATAATCTTTCCCATGTATTCAGGTAACAGCAAATCCATTTGAACTTGACCGTAAACTAAAAAGCCAATGAGTAAGATCAGTAACCAGTGATACCATTGAAAATACTTGAATAATTTGAGCATAAAAACCTCCTGAAGTTGTATCACTTACCATCATACCCCTTTTTGTTGATTAATCAACATTTTTGAACTTCTTCCATTTTTTCACATAAAAAAAGCCCAACGCTTTCGCGTCAGGCTGATTTCAATTACTTTCTTGGATTCTTGATGTTTGCGTGTGCAGCAGCAAGTCTCGCAATGGGTACTCTAAAGGGTGAGCATGATACATAGGTTAAACCAATGTTATGACAGAATTCAACCGAGATTGGATCGCCACCGTGTTCACCACAAATACCTAATTTGATGTCAGGACGTGTCTGTTGACCGAGTTTAACAGCCATTTCCATCAATTTACCCACACCAATTTGGTCGATGTGTGCAAAGGGGTCATTGGCGAAAATCTTCTTTTCGTAATAATCGCCTAAGAACTTACCAGCGTCATCTCTTGAGAATCCGAAGGTCATTTGTGTTAAGTCATTGGTACCAAAGCTAAAGAATTCAGCTTCTTTTGCAATGACGTCAGCCGTTAATGCAGCACGTGGAATTTCGATCATGGTACCAACAAGATACTTTAGATCAACATTCGCTTCTTTGATTATCTTATCAGCGGTTGCTACAACAACATCTTTGACGTATTGTAATTCTTTGATATCGCCAACTAGAGGAATCATGATTTCAGGTGTGACGTTTAAGCCTTCCTTCTTCACATGAATGGCAGCTTCAATAACCGCTCTGGTTTGCATTTCTGCAATTTCAGGATAGGTGACTGTTAAACGAACACCACGATGACCGAGCATGGGGTTTGTTTCATGGAGGTCATTGATGGTCTTAGACAGTTCTTCGAATGTCAAGCCCATTTCTTTAGCGAGTGCACGAATATCTTCTTCAGCAGTTGGAACGAACTCATGTAGAGGTGGATCCAAATACCGGATGGTCACGGCGTAACCCTTCATTTCTTTATAAAGACCAATGAAGTCTTCTCTTTGCATGGGAAGTAACTTCGCGAGTGCCTTTTCTCTTTCTTTCTTATTCTTTGCAACGATCATTTCACGAACTGCAGGGATACGATCGGGTTCAAAGAACATATGTTCAGTACGGCATAGACCAATACCTTCAGCACCATACTTGTATGCAACTTTGGCATCACGTGGTGTGTCAGCATTTGTTCTTACCTTGAGTGCTCTGTATTTATCTGCCCACTTCATGAGTGTTTCAAAGTCTCCAGAAACGGTAGCATCTTGAGTTTCAACTTTTTGGCCATAAACCTTACCGGTTGAACCATCTAATGAAATCCAGTCGCCTTCTTTGAATGTTTCACCGTTGACTTCAAAGTACTTGTCTTTTTCATAGACATGAACTTGTCCAGCTCCGGCAACGCAGCATGTACCCATACCACGTGCAACAACGGCAGCGTGAGAGGTCATACCACCACGAGAGGTTAAGATACCTGCAGAAACAACCATACCTTCGATATCTTCAGGTGATGTTTCTTGACGAACTAAAACGACAGGAAGACCATCTTTCTTCTTCAATTCTTTCGCACGTTCAGCAGTGAATACAACGCGACCGGTCGCTGCACCTGGAGATGCATTAAGACCTGTTGTGATTAAACGTGCTTTCTTTAATGCTTCAGGATTGAATTGTGGGTGAAGAAGTGCATCAAGCTGTGCAGGTTCAACCTTTAAGACAGCTTCTTGTTCAGTGAGAACGCCTTCTTTAACCAAGTCAATGGCAACTTTTAAAGCAGCTTGAGCTGTACGTTTACCGTTACGTGTTTGTAACATGTAAAGTTTACCGCGTTCAATGGTGAATTCCATATCTTGCATATCGCGATAGTGTGCTTCAAGTTTCTTGGAAATACGGAAGAATTCATCATATAATGCGGGGTTATCTTTCTTTAATTCAGCGATGGGTTTTGGTGTACGAATACCTGCCACAACGTCTTCACCTTGGGCATTAAAGAGATATTCACCATAGAGGACGTTTTCACCGGTTGCTGGGTTTCTTGAGAACGCAACACCTGTACCAGAATCATCACCCATGTTACCAAAGACCATGCCTTGAACGTTAACCGCTGTTCCCCATTCGTAAGGAATATGGTTTAAACGACGGTAAGTGTTTGCACGTGGGTTATCCCATGATCTGAACACTGCAGTAACAGCTTCAATGAGTTGTTCTTTTGGATCTTGTGGGAAAGGTTGTCCTTTCAACTCTTCGTATTTCTTTAAGAATTGTTGAACAAGTTTCTTTAAATCATGAGCATCAAGATCAGTATCAAGTTCAACACCTTTCTTGTGCTTCATCTCTTCTAAAAGATGTTCAAAATTGCTCTTGTCGATTTCCATTACGACGTCAGCAAACATCTGGATGAAACGGCGATAAGAGTCATATGCGAAGCGTGGGTTGTTGGTCAGTTTTGCTAAACCTTCTACAGAGACGTTGTTCAAACCAAGGTTGAGGATGGTATCCATCATACCAGGCATGGACGCTCTCGCACCAGAACGTACGGATACCAAGAAAGGATCATTAGGATCTCCGAATTTCTTACCTGCTTCTTTTTCTGTTGTTGCTAAAGCGGCATAGATTTGCTCAATGATTTCAGGAGCAATCACTTTTTTACGGCGATAATAATCGTTGCACGCTTCAGTTGTGACGGTAAAACCTTGTGGGACAGGCATACCAAGGGATGTCATTTCCGCTAAGTTTGCACCTTTACCGCCAAGAAGGTTCTTCATCGTTGCGTTACCTTCTCTGAATAAATAGACGTATTTTGTCATAGTCATTTCCTTTCTCTAAAAATTTACCATTTTTATTATATATGATTTCGTTTAATTATGAAACCTTTTTAACCAGATTATACAGTTCGTTCTTGGGTCGCTTCATACCCACGACGTTAGAAAAGGGTAGATGGACCATGCGTGAGTCACGCACTCCTACACATACACCATAGATATCATCGTTGAGTAGTTCAACAGCATAGGTTCCCATGCGTGAACCTAGGATACGATCTTCGGGGCAAGGTGATCCTCCGCGTTGAATATAACCTAAGACCGTTGCGCGTGATGCAAATCCTGATTTTTCAGTAATCTCATTGGCGAAATCATGAACATTTAAGATGTTTTCAGTGATGACGATAATCGCGTGACGTCTGCCTTCTTTTTTATGTTTTTTTAGGCGTTCGATGATGGCTTCTTTGTTCATCGGATTTTCAGGTGTAATGATGAACTCAGCACCACCACAAATCCCTGCAAAGAGCGCTAAATCACCACAATGTCTTCCCATCACTTCAACGATGGAACAGCGTTGGTGAGATGTTGAGGTATCTCTGAGTTTATCGATGGCATCTACAATCGTTTCAACGGCGGTATGAAAACCAATGGTGAAATCAGTACCCGCAATATCATTATCAATCGTTCCAGGTAATCCAATCGTTTTAATCCCCATTTTTGTTAAATCCATTGCACCACGATATGTCCCATCACCACCAATGACGATGAGCGCTTCAATCCCTCTTGATTTGAGATTTTCAATCGCTTGTTGACGTACCTCTTCTTTTAAAAATTCAGGAGCACGGGATGTTCCTAAAAAGGTCCCACCCAAATTGAGCATCCCTGAAACGCTTTGATGAGTCAGCAAAACCATGTTATCATCGATCATGCCTTGATAACCGTCTTTGATGCCGTAAATCTCATGACCATAACTCGTTCCTGCACGCACGACAGCACGAATCGCTGCATTCATTCCAGGGGCGTCTCCACCGGATGTTAAAACACCAATTTTCATAACATTTCCATCTCCCAACATAAAAAAACCTATTGCAATGATATTATATCATAGGTGCGTGAAGTTATGCGGGTCATCCTGACCATTTTGGTAAATTATGAAAACGATTTATTGCATAGAATCCTTTGACAATACGGGTTTTGTGGTAAAATGTCATGTGGAAAACAAAAAAAAAGAAAAGAAATGGTGATCATAAGATCGGAAGAGCGTCGTGTAGGGAAAGAGTGTAGATCACGGTGGTCGCC
>CALKAH010000134.1 GCA_937983315.1 uncultured Acholeplasmataceae bacterium
GTTTCTTTCGATCATGACGTGTTACAAGTGTCACTTCACCACGTTCAAGATCACGAGGGCCCACTTCAATACGAACAGGATAACCTTTCATTTCATACTCAGCAAATTTCCAGCCTGCTGTTTTCGATGAATCGTCGATCGCAACACGGTAACCAGCTTTTTTAAGTTCTTGATAGAGTGATTGTGTGGCATGAGCGACTTCTGGCTTCTGACTTTGAATAGGAATGATCATGATTTGTGTGGGTGCAACATAAGGAGGTAACACTAATCCTTCATCATCACCATGAACCATGATCACCGCACCGATTAAGCGTGTGGATACACCCCATGATGTTTGATAAGCGTATTCAAGTGTATTACTTTCATTGGCAAACTTAATGTCAAAGGCTTTGGAGAAATTTTGACCAAAGTAGTGTGTCGTTCCACTTTGTAAAGCTTGTCCATCATGCATCAGTGCTTCGATACTGTATGTTTCTTCCGCACCTGCAAATTTTTCTTTTTCGGTTTTACGTCCTGTTACAAAAGGAATCGCTAGTAATTCTTCTCCCAACTGACGATAGATTTCAAGAATATCCAAGGTTTCTTTGCGTGCTTCTTGTTCCGATGCATGAACGGTATGACCTTCTTGCCAAAGGAATTCTTTTCCTCTTAAAAAAGGACGAGTTGTTTTTTCCCAGCGGACTACACTGCACCATTGATTATACAGTTTAGGAAGATCGCGATAGGAATTGACAATCTTCTGATAGTGTGTACAAAAGAGTGTTTCTGAAGTTGGACGAACAATTAAACGTTCTTGAAGATCTTCAACACCGGTCGTCGTGATCATCGCGGTCTCAGGAGCAAATCCTTCAACGTGTTCTTTTTCTTTTTGGAATAAGGATTCAGGTATCACTAAAGGCATGTAGACATTTTGATGGTTCGATTCTTTGAAACGTCTATCTAAGTATTGTTGAATACCTTCCCAAATCGCGTAGCCATACGGACGATAAATGATAAAACCCTTGACATCACTATAATCCATCAATTCAGCTTTAAGACATAAATCAGTATACCATTGTGCGAAATCCGCATCTCTTGAGGTGACAGATGCCACCATTTTTTTATTGTTATTTTGCATAGAACTCACCTTTTAAACAGTTTGATTAAAACATTCATGACGACAATGAAGAAGATAATACCGAGAACAGGAGCAATTTCTACTCCACCATTCGCAAACATCAAGACAGGAATCGTTTGTAGCGCTAAGACCACAAAGAAAACCATCATGATGATACGAATCGCTTTCACGTTTTTCGTCTGACGTGATGATGATTGATGTTCAATATCATCATTCAAATCATTAAAACGCGGATTTTTCTTTTCGGTGGGTTTTGTCGGTTGAACTACTGATTTTTTATCTTGTTCGTCAAACAATTTATCATATTTTGCAAAGGGATCATGATCGTGATTACTCATGGTTTAACAAGAATCGTTTTGTCATCCTCAAAACGAACTTTCCTTTCTTTATAGAGATGTCCAAGTGCGCGTTTGAACGCTTTTTTGCTGATATGAAAGAGTTTTTCAATATCTTCTGGTGAAGAATCGGATGTTAAAGGCATGCTGCCTTGTCGAACGAGATAGGATAAGATCATGTTCGCATCTTCAAACATCGCGACTTCTTTTTGCTCAGCAAGTGAACCGGTATATCCTTTATCTGAATGATAGGTAATTTTGACTTCAACTTCTTGTCCGTAACGAAGCGGTTTTTTAATCATCGTGTGATGAACGAAGATCCAGTGCCCATCTGGTGTTAAAAGATTGACACCTTCAGCACCCATTTTTTGCACATAAGCGATCACTTCATCTTTGAGTTGAAGTTCTTTTTCAGGGATCAATTTGACATCATTTTTGGTTGCTAGTTTTGCAACGAGTTTACCTTTGACACGGAGTGCCACATAAAGTTTGTCACCGAGTTTTGGCCATTGATCATGATCATGTGGTAAATCTTCATGTGACAATAGAAGTTCTTTTGCAATCCCCATGTTGAAAAAGACACCTAAGTCTTCTTTAATATCTGTCACCGTTAAAAAACCTGGCTGAAAGACCGTAATGAAAGGTTCTTTGAGCGTTGCTGCTAAGCGACCTTTATTATCAAAATATAAAAAGGCATCAACAGCATCTCCTGCTTTGAGCTCACGATGTAAGGATTCATTATTATGTAAAAAAACTTGTTCAGATCCGAGATCAAGCATATAGCCGATATCGGTCTTGCGGTTAACAATCATGTGGTTGACCGCACCGATTACTAAGGGCATTTTCATCACCTGTTTTATTTTATCATACTTTATGTAAAGTCATCATGATTTAGATGCAAAAAAAAGAGTGCCGAAGCACTCATACATCTAACTCTTTGATTGTTGCATCATAACGTTTGATGAGTAAATCTTTGAAAAAGCTCTTCAATGGGTTTAAATCTTTTTCAGTCTTAAATGCTTCAAGATATTCAATATAATTTTCACGTTGTTCTAACGGGATTGAAATGGGTAAGTAATCATGTTGGATCAAGAAATAGTTAAGCACAAGTTTTGCAAGGCGTCCATTGGCGTCCACAAACGGATGAATTTTAGCAATGCTTGCATGTGCATACGTTGCAAGTTCAAGGGGTGTGCCTTCAAAAGCTTGCAAGTTTGAAAAGAATTTTGCCATGCGGTCATAGACTTTCACATAATCAGGTGGTTGATGAGTCGCTCCGAAGATATTGATGTTGACGTTTCTGTAAACGCCACCTTGGAAAATACCTTCCACTAAAATCTCGTGGATATCCTTCATTTTTTCCTCGGTAAATGGTTTCTTTCCTTTCGCTTCCTTGATCACATACTCAAAGGCTTTTAAGTGATTAAGAATTTCTTTTTGTTCTCTTTCGCTGTATTCGAGGAGGGCTTTTGCCTGGCTACAACGCTTGACATCCTCATAAGGAATACGGTTTTGACCAACCATACCAACAGCATCATAGGTGTAGAGAAGGGCGAACTTCTTTTCAACGTCTTCAACTTGCTTTTCGTCGCATTCCTTCATTACATTCGCCAGATGCTGGCGCTCTACCTCTAATAGATCTTTCTCCATATTTATCAACGCTCCCATCTTTAGGATTATTATATCATAAAAACGCTTGCAGTAACAAGACATTATGAAAGGTAAAAGAAAAACACTTCCTTAGAAGTGCTAACTTGTGGTATATCGTTTTAAGAAACTGCGCGTGCGTTCTTCTTTTGGATTGACAAGAATTTCTTCAGGTTTTCCCATTTCTGCGATGACGCCTTGATCCATAAAAACAACCCGATCAGAGACTTCTTTTGCAAACGCCATTTCATGGGTGACAATGACCATGGTCATCCCTTCATTGGCTAAGTTTTTCATGATCTGAAGGACTTCTCCAACCATTTCTGGATCGAGTGCCGATGTGGGTTCATCAAAAAGCATGATGGTAGGATTCATGCATAACGCTCGTGCGATTGCAACACGCTGTTTTTGTCCACCTGAAAGTCGACTTGCTTGTTGATGGGCAAAGTCTTGCATCCCAACTTTCTTAAGAAACGTCATGGCACGATCAATCGCTTCTTCTTTAGAAAGTTTCAAGAGTTTGATTGGCGCTAAGATACAATTATCAAGAACTGTTTTTTGATTAAACAGGTTGAATGATTGAAACACCATACCGATATGCATGCGTAATGCTTCAAGATTGGTTTTCGGATCCATTAAATCAGAACCCATGAAAAATATATGTCCATCATCAGGTTCATTAGATCGGAAGAGCGTCGTGTAGGGAAAGAGTGTAGATCTCGGTGGT
>CALKAH010000135.1 GCA_937983315.1 uncultured Acholeplasmataceae bacterium
ACCACCGAGATCTACACTCTTTCCCTACACGACGCTCTTCCGATCTGATTACTCAAAGATGCTTCATTGATCATTTGGACAACAACACCATGGACATTACCTGCTAATTTAGCAATTTCGGTACATCCTCGTTTTAACTATGCAGTGATTAAGGTCAACGGTGAAAAATATGTGGTTGCTGAAACATTGGTTTCAACACTTTCCTCGATTTTGAAATGGGATCACGTCGAACAATTAGGTCTCATCAAAGGTCTTGATTTAGAACATAAAACTTACAAGCATCCCCTCTATGATCGTATTTCACCCATCATCGTTGGCGAACACGTCACCGATACCGATGGTACAGGTTTAGTTCATACAGCACCTGGACATGGTGAAGATGACTATCGTGTTGGTAAAGTTTATGGCCTTGACATTTTATGCCCCGTCGATGATCGTGGCTACATGATGGAAGAAGCAGGTCCATTTGCAGGCATGTACTATGAAGTTGCCAACGAAGAAATCGTGAAAGCCCTTGAAGAAGCGCATGTTTTATTACGCAAAGAAAAGTTCACACACTCCTATCCTCATGATTGGAGAACAAAAAAGCCTGTTATTTTCCGTGCGACACCTCAATGGTTTGCATCCATCGATCAACTCAAACAAGAATTATTAGATGAAGTGAAAAAAGTGGATTGGCTTCCTGTATGGGGTGAAGTTAGAATTGCTAATATGATCAGTGGACGCGAGGATTGGTGTATCTCTCGTCAACGTGCGTGGGGTGTCCCCATCCCTGTCTTTTTTGCTGAAAATGGTGAGGCAATTCTTGAACAGGATGTTTTGGAACATGTTGCAAAACTGTTTGAAGAACATGGATCTGATATTTGGTATGATAGAGATGCCAAAGATTTACTGCCAGAGGGTTATCGTCATCCAGGTTCTCCTCATGGACATTTTAGAAAAGAAACAGACATCATGGACGTTTGGTTTGATTCAGGAACATCACATTCTGTATTAAATAACAGAGGTCTTCCATATCCAGCAGATCTTTATTTAGAAGGATCTGATCAATATCGTGGATGGTTTAATTCATCACTCATTACGGGGGTTGCTGCATTTCATGCATCTCCGTATAAAAAGGTCGTTTCTCACGGATTTGTTCTTGATGGACAAGGTCGTAAGATGAGTAAATCACTTGGAAATACCGTTGATCCTTTAGTGGTGATGAAACAACAAGGTGCCGATATCTTAAGACTATGGGTAGCGACGGTTGATTATCAATCGGACGTGCGTATTTCCAATGACATGATGAATCAAATCGCTGAAGGTTACCGTAAGATCAGAAATACATTCAGGTTCATGTTAGGTAACCTCGATGGTTTTGAACCAGAACGTGATTACATCGGATATTCGATGCGTGGTATGCTCAACCGTGTGATGACACTCAAATATGATGCACTTGTTAAAGAAGTGATGGATGCCTATGAGAACTATGCATTTGATCGTGTGTATCGTAGTGTCGTCCCCTTTATGACCAATGATTTATCCGCATTCTATTTGGATTACACCAAAGACATTTTATACATTGAAAAAGAACATGATTTTGAACGTAAAGCCGTTCAATCAACGATTTATGATATCACGCTCGGTCTTTTGAAGTTATTGACACCCATCATCCCTCATACGACCTCAGAAGCTTATCAACTCCTACCCTTCAGTCATGAAGAAGATGTCTATTTAGAAAATATGCCTTACATCAGCGGTAGACAAGATGAAGCATTGATGCAAGCATTTCATATTTTCATGGACGTTCGTGAAGTTGTTTTAAAGAAACTCGAAGAAGCAAGAGAACAAAAAGTCATCGGTAAGTCACTGGCTGCTAAAGTCGATCTTGTTGTGACTGAAGAACAACTTCAAGCCATCAAAAAGCTCGATATGAAGATTCATCAAGTTCTCATCGTATCAAAAGTCAACCTCAAGGTTGGTTCATCGTTAGATGTTGTCGTTTATCCTGCAGAAGGTCCCACATGTGATCGCTGCTGGAATGTGGTTGATCATGTCCATGAAAATGGATTATGCGATCGCTGTCAAGCCGTTATAGGAGGTAAACAATGAACATTTTAGTTGTCAATGATGATGGCTATCAAGCCGAAGGGTTAGGTATTTTAGTGCGTGCACTTGCACCATTTGGTAATGTTTATGTCTCAGCACCCAAAGAACATCAAAGTGCGAAGAGTCACGCCATCACGATCAAAAATCGTATTGAAACATTTTTAACAGAACCCCTTTTTGGTTCAACAGCAACCTTGGTTGTTGATGGTACACCTGCCGATGCGACACGCTTAGGCTTAAAGGTGTTTAATGTTGACTTTGATTTAGTCGTATCAGGTATTAATTATGGCCAAAATATCGCCAAAGATATTCTTTATTCAGGAACGGTAGCTGCTGCGATGGAAGCTAAGGTTTTAGGTGTTGATGCGATCGCGATTTCCGCACATCATACCAAACTGCCCTACCTCTATGATGAAACCATTAAATTGATGGATGAAATCATTGAAGCAAAGCTCTACGAAGGTCCTGGTATACTCAATATCAATTTCCCAAAAGAAACCTATGCAAGACCTAAAGGGGTAAAAATCACCAAGATGGGTTCACGCTTGCAACATGCAGAGTTTGTGAAGAGTGAACGTCCTGATGTCTATCACATCAAGAGTTCAATCATCCATTATCAAGAAGATGAAAACAGTGATGTTCAAGCCTTTGATGATGGGTACATATCCATCACCCCTCTTTCACTTGTTCGAACAGATGAAAAGTGGTACAAGGAAATCTTAGGTTAATAACCTAATTTATGGTAAACTAAAAGCAAAGTGAGGTGACACGATGGCTTTATTTAATATTCATTTTTTCAAAGAGAAGTCACGTAAAATTGATTTGGAACAACTGATTGCATTCTTTGAATCGATTGAAGGTATTCATGTTGAAATGGATGAAAAGAGTGTTCGTTTTCATTATGTACATCCAAGGCTACAACACGAGTCACTTTTTATCATTACACCCAAATCACAAGTTCCAGATATTTATCGGTTATCGCCTAAATTCTTGGACTTAAATTTCCATTTGGAAATGCCTATTTTAACACCGGATTATTTAGCAAAACATCTCTTTGAGATGGTTAAAAAGGTATGTGACCGTTTTGATTTTCACATCTATAACGAAATGTTTGAAGATGTCTTAGCCTTTAAAATGGAAGTCATCGTCAAAGTTTTTGATATGGTTAAACAGGCATATATCACGAAAAACCCACTTTTATTATCGGACTATCACCTGATATCTAAGGATAAGCTGCATGCTATTTTCCGATATCTGGATGATTTAGCTGAACTTCAAAAATATTATCAAGAATTGGAAACCTATGTACCCAAATACCATTTTTTGGTCACTGAAAAGAAAGAATTAAAAACAGGTATTGAATGGAAAGAACATACGTTAACGGTATTTCCACCTCATCTGGATATTGTATTTTACAGACTTCCTAATGAGATTAAAGTCATCCGTTATGATGAACTCTATCCACTGATTGAGAAGTATCTCATCGATGTTCCTGGATTCATTAAGGGAACCAAAGTGATGCCTAAAAAGCTTTCAAGCAAGGTTTATCGCATCATGAAAAAGACGAAGTTTACCAAAGTCACCCATACATTCCAAAAAGAAACCGTCAAGAAGTTATTAGACTAGAAGGAGCATCCCTTGCTTAAAAAGATTTTTATTCAGATTTTAGCCTTTTTTGTCATTGCATTCGGTATTGTTGGCATCATCTTCTCACGTCTTGGTGCTGCACCGATCGATGCATTCAATTATTTTGTTTTTACGATCACACCCCTCTCACTCGGAACGATGACAGTCTTAACAGGGATCTTGGTTGCTATCATTTGCTATGTCATTGATCGCAAATGGCAAATGATTTTTTCCGTCCTCTTTCTCTTTACTGTTGGCATCTTTGTCGATATGTGGAAGTGGGTCTATGAGATGATGCCAAGTGGGTTTTATGATTCACTGATGGTTAGAATTCCACTTGCTGCAACAAGTTTACTCATCATCACCTTTGGTGTTGGTGTTACGATTTCAACCGGATTAACGATGGCACCTTTCGAACAATTGATGCTGATCATCGATCGAAAAGTGCATAATCTCGGATTATCAAAAATGATGATTGAAGGTACATTTTTGATTGCTGCGATCATTTTAGGTATATATACGAAGCAATTATGGGATCAAGTCTTTGTGATGACGATTGTGATCACCTTAATCAATGGTCCGATGAGTCATTATTTTGCCAAAAAAATCATGAAAAGAAAAGGAGAAATCATCCATGAACATTCATAAAATGATTGATCATACGAAACTTGGGGCAAACGTCTCACTACAACAGATTGATCAATTGATTGAAGAAGCAAAAACCTATCGCTTCAAAAGTGTATGTGTGAATCCTATTTGGGTTTCCTATGCCAAACATGCACTCAAAGAAACCGATGTTTTAGTATGTACCGTCATCGGTTTTCCTCATGGTACCCATCAGACATCCGTCAAACGTTTTGAAGCGGATACAGCCGTCGTAGACGGTGCTGATGAACTTGACATGGTCATCAATGTTTCAGCGCTTAAACAAAAGAAAGATGAAGAAGTCAAGAAAGATATACAAGCTGTCGTCGAAGCAGGTCAAGGTCGTCTTGTTAAAGTCATCTTAGAGACCTGTTATCTCAATCCTGAAGAAATCGAAAGAGCGTGCAAGATTGCTGTTGAAGCCGGTGCACATTTTGTGAAAACATCGACAGGTTTTGGTCCATCAGGTGCTAAAGTAGAAGATGTTGTGCTCATGAAAAAAGCAGTCAACGGACGTGCTCTCGTGAAAGCAAGTGGTGGCGTGAGAACCTATGATGACGCCATGAAGATGATTGAAGCAGGAGCAAGTCGTATCGGAACTTCAAATGGCGTCGATATCGTCAACCAAAGGAGAGTAAATCATGATTCCAACACCTCATATTGATTGTCAAGATCAAAATTTGATCGCAAAAACCGTTTTAATGCCAGGTGATCCATTACGTGCGAAGTATATTGCAGATACATTTTTGACGAATGTTGTTCAAATCAATCATGTGAGAAACATGTTTGGATATACCGGTTATTTTGGTAAGAAAAAAGTCACTGTCATGGGTTCAGGTATGGGGATGCCATCGATTGGTATTTATTCCTATGAACTTTTCCAATTTTATGGTGTCGAAAAGATCATTCGTATCGGTTCATGTGGTGCATACTCGAAAGATTTGAAGCTCTATGATGTGATCTTAGTCAAAGAAGCATACAGTGAATCCAGTTATGCGAAAACCATGGGTGTCTCTTCACGTAAGATTTTAAAGAGCTCATCGGTGATCAATAATCGGATCTTAAAAGCAAGTGAAAAACTGGGGATTCCTGTTCATGTCTCTCGTATCCATTCATCCGATGTCTTTTATCGTATGAAAGCAGATGTCTACAAAGAAATCCATCAAAAGTATCAAACCGATGCCGTCGAAATGGAATCTTTTGCATTGTTTGCGAATGCAAAGGCTTTAGGTAAGAAAGCATCATGTTTGTTAACCGTTTCGGATTCACTCGTCACCCATGAAGCCACCACAGCACAAGAACGTCAAGAAGCATTTACCAAAATGATGGAAATCGCACTACATAGTATCTAATGATTACACTCAAACATGATTTTAAGACGATTCAGATCGCGCTTTATCTCATCGATCAAGATGATCGAAAGTACACAACTTATCGTTATCTTTTACCACGGTTGATGACCGCATCAACGGATCACTATCCCACACGGCAATTGATGAGTCAAGCGTGTGAGAATTTATATGGCGCATATTTTAAAGTACGAACGGAACGCATGGGAAATCTCTCCGTGATGTCGTTCGTTTTAACCCTTGTTGACCCCAAGATTGTCAAAGATCCGACCCTTTTTGAACAAGCCTTACGTTTGTTTGATGATGTCATGCATCATCACAAGGCGTTCTCATCCGATGTGTTTTCTGATGAAAAACGCATGCTTATTGAACATTGGAAGACCTTAAAGGATAATAAGCGCGGATATGCGAGTCACCGCTTTCAATCACTTTTTTTTGACAAAGATCTTTATGGATATCCGATTTCTGGATCACTTCATGCCATTCAATCTCTCAAGAAAGAAGATATGGAAGCCTATTATCGCGATTTTATCCATCATCAAGCTCGTTATGTCGTCATCAATGGTCATACCGAGGATCTCGATCTATCAAAAATTGAAGAAGTCTTAGGACCAACGACAGAGATGATTCATCCTTTTAAGACAGCATTTAGAGCACCACGCCAAAAAGAGATGGTGATCGATTATACTGACATGCAACAAGCCATCGTTAAAATGGGTTTTATTTTTCCTATATATCGACGTGATCAACTTTATGATGCTGCGGTTATCGTCGATACGATCATTGGTGGATATCCCGAATCACGTCTATTTAAAGTCATTCGTGAAGAACGTGGTTTATGCTATGATATATCATCAAGTTATGATTACTATAAAGGTGTACTGATGATTTCATCAGGTATTGATCTATCCCAAGTTGATCAAGCCGTTGTCGCGATTGAAGATCTGATTAAAAACCTACAAGATGAAGGCATTACCGATGAAGAATTGAGTCATGCAAAAGCTTATTACATGCATCAGGTCAAGTCATCACTCGATCAACAATCCGTTTTAACACGACGAGCATTTGTCAGAGACATGCTGCATTATGTGGAAACCGTCGAAGAAAAATTGATCAAAATTGAAGCGATCACTAAAGAAGATGTCAATCAAGCTTTAAAACATCTCACATGTGATACAATCTATATCCTTCGAGGTGAAAAACATGATTAAAAAAAGTTATCATGCCTTTCATGAGGATGTCTATATTATCAAATTAAAGAATGGCATGCAAGTCCATATTCTACCTAAAGAAGATCCTTATTATTCAACTTATGTTGAATTATCGATCCCTTATGGTGCACTCGATTTAACATATCGATTGGGTGATCAAACCTTTCAAACACCTTATGGAACAGCACACTTTTTGGAACACAAAGTGTTTGCGATGCCCGATGGTGATGCGTTTACTCAGTTTTCGAAAATGGGTGTTGATGCGAATGCGATGACATCCTATAATCAGACATCCTATCTTTTTATGGCAACCGAACATGTGATGGAAGCATTAGATTATTTACTCAAGATGATTGATACACGTTATGTCACCCATGACAATGTTGAAAGTGAAAAAAGCATTATTGCAGAAGAACTCAAAATGTATTTAGATGATCCCAATGTCGTGATGCATAATACACTGATGGAACAGCTTTATGTTAATCATCCCATACGTTTTGATATCGGTGGAACGCTTGAGTCAATCATGACGATCAATGAAACGATGCTCGATCACGTCTATCAATCATTTTATCAACCTTCCAATCGATTGATGGTTATTGCAGGAAAAGTCAATCTTCAAGAGATTCAACAATTCTTCAAAGCATACGACCGTGAACATCCTGAAAAAGCTATCAAACCTCAAACACTTTACCCCAAAGAACCGACACGTGTTTCTGTGAAATATCATGTTGAAAAAAAGCCAATCGGTATATCAAAGATGATGATGGGCTTTAAGCTCAAGGTCAAAAAACTCAGTCCGCATGATCAGATTAAACGTGAAATGGCGATGGCCATGATGAGTCAATTATTACTTGGACCCTCATCGATGATGTTTGAATCACTGCTTCGAGAAGGGTTGATTAATCAACAGTTTTCCATGTCAGCCAATATTGAAAAGGGTGCTGAGAGTATTACTCTATACGCAGAATCTAACCGTATTCAAACGTTAAAAAAGCGTTTGATCACATTCTTAACAGAAGAAGGTGAACAAGCGTTGGTTGAAGATTCATTTGAGCGATACAAAAAAGTCTTTTTAGGTCAGTTCATCTATGCTTTAAATAATATCGAACATAAAGCTTATCTTTATGGGAAGTATTATCACTTGAAAAGCAACCTCAGATCGGAAGAGCGTCGTGTAGGGAAAGAGTGTAGATCTCGGTGGT